>DATKMG010000529.1:0-9359 GCA_035541995.1 Terriglobia bacterium | reverse complement strand
CTACGGCGTCACCTTCAAGATCCCTTGGACCGGGATGTCGGCCGACGACTTTCCCACCATGATCTCGAATTCGCCCGGCACGACCCGCCAGTGCATGTCGATATCGAGCAACTGCAGATCCTCGGGGGTCAGGGTCAGCGTCACGGTCTTCGTCTCCCCCGGTTTCAGCGCCACTCGCTCAAACCCGCGTAGTTGTCTGACCGGCAAGGAGACTGGGGCGTAGGTCTCATGGACGTAGAGCTGCACGGTTTCTTCGCCCGCGCGTTCGCCAACGTTCTTCACGTCCACGCTTACGTGCGCCTCGCCCCCCGGGCGGATCGCCGCCGGCTCGATGCGAAGATTGCTGTACTCATAATGGGTATAGCTCAGCCCATAACCAAAAGGATAAAGGGGCGTCGCAGGCATATCCACGTAGCCCCGTTTGATCCAATAGTCCTTGGAGGGTTTGTAGTTGTAAAACGCCGGCAACTGACCCACGTGGCGAGGAATGGTGATGGCCAGTCGGCCACTGGGGTTGTAATCGCCGAACAGAACATCGGCAACGGCTGTTCCCCCACGCTCGCCGGGCCGCCACGCCTCCACAATGGCCGGTACATGCTCGGCAATCCAACGGGTGGATAATGGCCGGCCGTTGACCAGCACCACCACGGTGGGAGTCCCGGTATCGTAAACCGCGCGGACAAGGTCCTCCTGCACGCCCGTCAGGTCCAAGCTGACGACGTCGTGGGCCTCGCCGTCCGTGGGTGGGTCCTTCTCCTCGTCCACACCATTCTGGCCCTGGTTTTCGCCGACCACCACAATCGCCACCTCCGCGTTTTTGGCGGCACGGGTGGTCTCGGCAAATCCGCTCTTGTCCTCCCCCAACACCTGGCAGCCCTTCACCGCGGTCACCTTGGCGCCGGGTTCGACTTTGGCCTTGATCCCCTCCAGAATGGAGACAATGTGCTGCGGAATGGCCTTGGGCGAATAATCACCGAGCTGATTCATCAGGTTTTCCGCATCCGGACCAATCACCGCCACCGATTTCAGGTTCTTCTTGAGCGGCAGCAGGTTCTTTTCATTCTTCAGCAGGACGATCCCCTCGCGCCCGGCACGCAGCGCCAGGTCCTGGTTCTCTTGGGAATGCACGACGCGTGCGGCCCGGTCTCCATCAACATAGGGATTCTCGAACAAGCCCAGGCGGAACTTCAGTTTCAGGACTCTGCGCAGCGCCCGATCCACCAGCGCCATAGGCACCTTCCCTTCTTCCACAGCCTCGACCAGCGGGCCCATGTAGGCGGGTTCGTAAGTGATATTCACATCGACTCCCGCTTTCAAGCACAGTGCGCCGGCTTCCTTCTGGGTTGGAACAATGTGCTCGTAGATCAAAGTCGAGAAGCCGCCGCCCTCGCTTACCACGACGCCCTCGAAGCCCAACTCCTGTCGAAGCACATTGTTCATCCACTTCTCAGAGCCGTGGGACGGGACATCCTCTACCTCGGGGTACCCCGCCATTACTCCCAAGCCTCCGGCTTTGGCGATTGACCCGATCCAGGGAAGCATATCGTTCTCGCGCAGCGAGCGTTCCGACAGCTCAATCGCTCCACGCTCTAGACCACTGGCGGGGGAGCTCTGTGTGGGGAAATCCGTCAACACCGCTATGACCTTGTCCGGGTCGGCAAGGTTGGTGCCCTGGGTGGCATGGACGATTGCCTCACCGATGCGCATGTAGAGATAGGGATCTTCGGTGTAGGCTTCCTCGTTCCGGCCCATACGAGGATCACGATCCAACTCCATTACGAGCGTGGAAAGCATGTGGATGCCGACGGCGCGGGCCTCGGCCGCCGCAGCCGCGTAAACCGCCTTCACCAGGCCAAGGTCGAAAGAACTGCCAAGGGCCAGGCCCTCCGGGAAGATTGTCGCCCCGGGATACATCGCGCCGTGCGTACCCTCCTCGTCTTCGAGCAGAGGGATTTTCAGCCGCGTCTGGGTGAGCGCGATCTTCTGCAATTCATTGAAGTACTCAGCGGCCTGGCGGGCATTACCGTCATGCAGTACTTCGTCGGCAAGTGTAAAGAATCCGCAGGCCGGCCCGATTTCCTGCGTGTAGGTTCCGGCGGTGAATCGCTTGCACGCTTCCCTTTTTGCCGGAATGGTCGTTCCCAGTTCATCCACATAAACGCAGGGCAAATTGAGCTGCCCAATCTTTTCCTTGAGCGTCATGCGGCTCATCAAGTCATCGATGCGCTCCTCGACCGGCCGCTTCGAGTCAAGGTAGATCGGCAAACCGCCGCCGGCTTGTGCCCCCAACGCGGAGCCCCATGCCAAAAGCGAACCGATCAGTAGACTGCACACCACCAGCGATTTTTGAAGTGTCATTCTTCACCTCACAGTGAATGAGCTTTTTGCAGGTCGCCGCAGCGGGCGACCCCAGATCCTAGGGCCTCACCCTGGCCATGTTTGAGGAGAGACGCCCCGGGGTGTCTCTCCTTAGAAACCGGTGCACCCACGCAAAACCGGGGCTAGGGTTTCTCAGAACAGGAACTTAACCGCCAGCTGTCCGATGCGAGGATTTCCCGCGCTCTGTATCACGCCAAAGGTTGAGTCGTTGATGTTGCCATCAGGGTTATTGAATTGGGAGTGGTTGAACGCATTGAATAACTCCGCGCGAAACTGAAGCGTCATCGATTCTCTGAGTTGTACATTTTTGAGCAGGGCGATATCCCAATTGTTGATACCGGGTCCATGGAAGAAACGGCGATTAGCATTCCCAAATTGCCCGAGGGTTTCAGGACTGAACAGAAAAGTGTTGAAATAAGTCCCTCCCAGTCGCGGATTGGTCTGGAGCAAAAGCTGGCCGGCGACATAATTGGGCTCATCCTGGCTACCGCTCGGGCCTGTGCTGATATTGCCGATCAGGGAACGGTCGTCAGTTTCTATTATCGTGATGGGAAAGCCAGTAGCGAAGCGTGTGATCCCTGACAGAATCCAACCCCGAGTCAGCCGGTTGGGGCGGAAGGCCTTGTCAAAGGGCAATTCGTACGAGTAGCTGACCACGAAATTGTGCATCATATCGAAGGCCGAGAGGGCCTTGCTCAGGTGGGGGTTGAAAGGGTTAACCTGGTCTGTGGGTGTCGAGGAGTTATCCATAGACTTGCTGTAGGTGTAGCCTGCCAAGAGCGACAGCCGATGGGTGGTGTGACGCAAGCTGACTTGCAGGGCGTTGTAAGAGGAATTACCCATGGTGCGGAACCATCCGTCACTTCCAAAATTAGTGCCTCCATTGGGACCGAGCTGCTGGCGGGCTTGGATCACCTGGCCCGATGCCGCAGTAAAGGTACCGGTTTCTGAAAAGGGACCACAAGTGTTGCTTCCAGGAGCTACCTGACTTGGCTGGCTCACGCTCAAGCACACGGACGGAGTGCTGGGATTCGCTTCAAAGATGACCATCAGGTGGTGCCCCTGGGTTCCCACGTAACTCACACTCAGCAGCGTAGCTGCCCCAAGCTCCCGCTGAAGAGACAACATGTAATTCTCGGAATAGGGGATCTCGTTCTTGTGGTAATAGGTCGGCGAACTGGAAATCGGTTCGAATTGCGCCCAATTGACGTTTGGATCGGGGTTAGAGGGGGAGGCATTAGCAATAGTTGATGGGATTGGAAAACGCTGCCCTTCCACATTTCCGGTCCAAAGATCCACATACGGTGTGGCAAACATTGGCGGAGTGGGGCTTGCCCACCAATAACCATACGGGGCGTCACCGTTCCCGTTTGCATTGGTGAAGTCCTCGAGGTCAGTATAGAACATGCCCCAGGAGGCCCGGATGCTCGTCTTGCCGGCCCCGCCGGTCAGCTTCCGCAACACTCCCCCTTGGGGATCGGGGGAGTAGGCCAACCCCACTCGCGGAGCTATATTGCCATAGCGGGTTGGGGCAACGGTTGTAGGTACCCCAGGATCGCCCGGGAAGTCCCAACCTAGTGGTGCAGTCGGGAACGTCGCGGACTGAAGGCCGGGTACAAGCGCCTCCATCTTGTTGTACTTTTCCCACCAGGGCGTCGTGACATCCCACCGCAGCCCGTAGTTGAACGTCAGATTCCGCCTCACGCGCCAGCTGTCTTGAGCATACACACCGTAGTACCGGCCGCGACTGTATAGAGGCAATTGGATCCCCTGGCTGAAATCGGACGGAGCGCCGAGGAGAAAGTCCGCGAAGTCCAAGCCCGTTTCAGCGCTGCCGGTGAAACCGAAACCACCGTTATTGCTGATATAAGTCTGCATATTAGCTTGGCTGAGCGAATAGATGCCTCCAACCTTCAGACTGTGTGTCCCCAAAATCTTGGAATAATTGTCTTGCACTTGATAGGTGTTCTCCCGCAGATTATTTCCACCCCCCGGACCACCGAAACCGAAACTGTTTAGACCGATATAGGGCACGGTTTGGAACTGACTTAGCGGGCATAACCCGAGCGTATCGCACCCAACCGTAAAGCCAACCGAGGCGGGATCGATCGGAGCGGTTGCCGGAGCGCCACCAAACGCGGCATTGCGCATATAGCTCAGTCGGAATTCGTTCAGGCTGGAGGTGCTAAAGGTCTTCGTATCGCTGAACGTGATTAGCTGCGACCGTCCGCGGCTGGCGGTGCTACCGATGCCGCCAACGGAAAAGGCATCGGGATTGAACGAGGTATAGTCGTCGATATGGTAATATCCTGCCAACATGCCCCAGCCCGTGTTGGCATCGATGCGGAAGCCGCCTTTGTCGTCCTGGAGCGTCGAGTTGCTGGTGGCAGTCGAGTTTGAATAGGCTCCGGTGGGAAAGTCGGCTGAGGCCGGGACGTTGGGCAGAGGGATATACGGTAACAGTCCGGAGGCTGGCGCCGACCAGGCGCTCTTTGGAATGATGGCATTGGGAAAGACGCAGGTCGCTGAGGTCGTGCAACTGCTTGTGTAGAATGGTTCTCCGACGCTGACGGGGTATCCCAAGCTCTGGGAAAGCGTGTTGGCAAACGCCGTGCCCGTGACGGTTCCCGTCAGAAAGCTCGACTGATCGGCTAAATTCCCCTCCCTGTCCGCGGCCGATGGGACGGGTGTAAATCCGGCCCCACCGAGGGTCTGGCGTGTTCCCTGGTAGTCCGTGAAGAAGAATAACCTATCGTGAACAATCGGACCCCCAAAAGTGCCCCCGAACTGGTTCTGGCGAAAATCGTTGCGCTCGAGGGAGTAATAGTTGCGCGCATCCAGGTTGGTATTCCGCAAAAACTCGAAGGCATCTCCATGGAACTTATTCGTGCCGGATTTGGTGACGACATTGACCACACCCCCACTGTAGTGACCATATTCGGCGTCAAAGTTATTGGTAAGGATCCGGAACTCTGCAATGGAGTCGAGGTTGGGGATAACGGAGGCGCCGTTCTGCATCGCTTCTTGAACATTGCCACCGTTCACCATGAAACCATTGGCATTCTCCCGCCCACCACTAACCGACAGAGTGCCACCACTAATACCTGGACTGTACCAATTTATGCTTGTGGTCGAGTACGGGACCACTCCAGGCTGAAGCGCCATCAACTCGGTATAGTCGCGCCCGTCCAGGGGCAGGCTGACCATCTCCTGGCCGCCAATCACTTCGCCCATCTGGGTACTTTCCGTAGCAACTTGAACGGCACTAGAGGAGACCTCAATATGTTCGGTCATTTCGCCCACTTGAAGCGTGGCGTCGACTCGGAGCGCGCTGTTTACGTCCAACACCAAGCCCGTTTGTCGATATTCAGAGAAGCCCGTGGCTTGTATTTGGACGCTGTAATGACCTACAGGTAGGGCGGGAAAGGAATAAACACCCTGCGCATTGGTCTGGGTGGAGTTCTTGACGCCGGTCTCAACATTGAGAGCCACGACTGTAGCTCCAGAGATGATGCCGCCCATCGTGTCTGTTACAGTCCCGATAATGCTCCCTGTAACGCCGCCGAAAACAGAAATGGTTACAAAGAGGATGCTGCACAGCAGTAAGGACGCCCGCTTCATGACATGCCTCCTTTTGCCAAATTTAGATTGTGGCCCTTGTACCGACGATCGCTGGTAGTCAAATGTGCTGCCTGCCGCATGATCTAGTGTTCCGATCCAGTGGTTCCAGATACTGGAAAAATGTCCTGTCCGCCTCAGGTTGTGGGATTGTCGCCGGTCAGGACATGTTAATGACTGTAAGGCCTCCCCCTGTGACCGATGTGAGATCTGTAGGCAGGGATCAATACTCTTCAAACTGCAAGGTCTCACGGTTCTTGCGAAGGCGGTCAGGCTTGAAGACGCGCCCATTGATAGCAATATATACTCCCTCGCCCAGCAATTGCACTGCGGCCACAGCACAACCAATATTAAACACCGCGTCCGTATTCCGAAATCGGGCCGGAGACATGGAACCTGTTAAGACAATGACCTTCTCAGGCAGTCCGCGCAGCAGGAGCGCCGTTTCGATCATGGTATCGGTGCCGTGGGTAATTAAAATGTGACGGTGCGGGTCCGCCAGGACCTTCTCCAAGATGAACTGGCGATCTGCCTGCGAGAGATCCAGGCTGTCTTTGTGTAAAATGGCTTCGACCTGAAATTCAAACGACACATTGGCTTCTCGAAGAACTTCGCCGACCTGGGGTTCGCCGACCTGAAACTCACTCAGCTTGTCGAAATAGATCTTGTCAATCGTGCCACCGGTGGTGAAGATCTTGATCTGCATACCTGCCTCCCAGAAAAGTCCATTGCAACTCTTTCCTCGCAGAGATGGCAGAACACCCCACAAACAGAGCACAGTCAATTTTCCATGTCTTCCATGTACTTTTCAACTTTCCCCCTCTTCCAACAGCCCTGAGAGTTCCAAAAGTCGGCCTGACATCTGGTGAGTTCGGAAGACCAGGATAGACCGTGCGGTATCGAGGGGCCAAACTAAACGCCAGCGGCAAATTTCGCGCTGCATGTCGGCCAGTTCCTTCGATTCGAGGTCCCCACTCCATTCCAGGAGCCAGGCAATCTCGCACATGAGTTGAACCACCGCCTCATCAGGGCGACGATTTCGCAGCCAGTTGCTCAACCGCAAGAGGTTGGAAGCAAGGTTACCCAGGCGCACAGGCCGCGGGTCGCGTAGATACCGATCACGCATCTTGGGAAGATCTCTCATGGCTATTCAACCTCCAGCAGACGACGCACAATCTCTTCGATTTTCCTTCGTAACTCCAGGCTTTGAATCTCCATCCCCCGGTTACCCTGTTTAGGGCGGATATTGATGAGCGCGCCAAACGCCACTGTTCTGCTTTCGGGATACCAGTCGGCACCCCAAATGTCCTCCTGTTGGCTACCATCTTCCAAGAGTGCTGCCTCGCAGTCGGCATGGTATTCCCCACCTCCAGCCAAGACGCCTTTTTTCGCATCGACGGCCAGTTTGATGTAATCCCCCAGTTCCTCCAGCATCTCCCTGGCTTCTTTCTGAGTAACGGACTGCCGAATGATGTGCACTTTCATAACCTGATCGTTCCTGAACGACACTCCATAACCAATGAGCAATAGCACAGGACTAGAAGGGTTCTGCGTGCGACAGGTTATGCGAACCCGGCAAAGACCTTGCGTGCATATTCGGAACTGCGCCGATGGGCTTCCACCGGATCCATGGTTTTAGGTGTACCCTCTTCAACTGCCACCTCCAGGACCAGGTGCGGTTTGACACCGATGCGAAGTAACTGCTTCGCCAGCTCCGCATAATTGATGTCGCCCTCGGCGAAGGTCTCTGACCAGACATTGCCCTTTGACTGCCGCAAGTGGATTTCAATAATGCGGGCCCCGTATAACTTCACCACATCGAATAAAGCGACTTGGGAGTTCCCCGCCCCCCGATAAACCCAATGAGCATCCAGACAAAGTGAGACAACGGCTGGATCGGTCCCCAACATCATGTGGTGGAATTCACGCGCCGCATTTCGCAGCTCGATATCGTGGTTGTGATAGGCCAGCTTGAGCCCCAGTGAGCCGAGCTGTTCTCCCAGTCTGTTTAGAGCGCTGGCCTGAACTCCGAGTTGGGTATCGTCCTTGTTTTCCGGACCTCCCCAACGGATCGGAGAAGGATTCGTTACAATGATCCGGGTTCCCCACTCCTTGGCCTTTCGGGCAATCGTGAGAATTTGGCCGATGCTCTTGTCCGACCGATCGGGCTGATGAAGACTGCTGTTGACATAGATCGACCGCATTTCCAGATTATTCTTCTTCAACAAAGGCCCCAGACGGTCAATCTCCTCGGTCTTCTCAATCGAGGGTTCCAGCCCATTGAGACTACTTCGCGTCAAATCAGGGAGTGCCGATTCCAACGTACCTTTAAAGTCACGATTCTCTCTCTTGTAGAAGACTGTCCACGAATACTCGTTGGAAGACAGGTGCAATTCTTTGGGACTTCCACCCTCAAGGGCCGCTAAGCGGAGGGCTCCCAATAATCCTGCTGCTGTGACGCTTGAGTGTGAAAGAAATTGACGGCGTTGTATTAGACTCTTAAACATCGATAAATTCACCTCTCAAGAGGATATTTTTCTTGGACGATGGGTTACCGGGATCACGGTCACTTGGATCGACGACCCTCCCAGTGTCGCCAAGCCAGCCGCAGTGGCGATGAACCCTCCCCGACTAAGCCGCCAGCATACCACATAATCGAGGCCTTATTTTGCGATTGGGTCGTACCGCAGGTACAATCCTAGAAGAAACTGATTCAACTCATTCAATGGTCTGGCGCCGCAAGGGCGCGGCGTCTCTATATTTCTGGAGACGAGAAACTCTAGCCCCGATTCTGGCGTGACGCAGAAGACGGAAGCTGTTTTCAGCGCCCTTTGATTTTCTGTCCCGTATATGGGACAATTCTGCCAAGGCCAGCCTAGATCCTCTTGATTCCGTCTGGATCTGGTTCTCTAATGGTTGAGACTGAAAAACGGTTCATACAGGTGTTCGAAAGAAGCAAGAGAGGATCCACAAGATTACATTGGGTTCCGAGTCGCTATCGATCGGGTCCCTTTGATCTCGATAGCTGGCCTGGAGCCAGGACGCCAGCTTGGTGGGGGAAACAACAGATCCCAGTGCCGTTGTCGTCGACAAGGCCTCTATCACAGCTACGGATGTGAAGGTTTGGGAAAGAAAAAATGGTGCGCTCCCAAAAGAGCGCTCGGGGTTCGGGCATGAGGCTGGATCTCATCCCGGAAATGTCAGGTCTCGGGTAATATTCAGGGAGGAAAAAATGAATACATCACCAATCATGAGCAGTGGTTTGATTCGATCAAACGCCGTGGGAGGGAAGCGAGGATATCAGGACACCGCACAGGGAGGGGGGAGGTTTAACTCGAAGCTTTCGAAGTGCGGCCTGGTTG
>DATKMG010000528.1:0-7948 GCA_035541995.1 Terriglobia bacterium | reverse complement strand
CAACTGCATCCATGTCTCGTGCCACTTGGCTCAACTCCGCCTGAATTCGAGAGAGTTCCCTCTTGAGGTCCTCGTTTTGGGATAAGGCGGTTGGCGTTTCAGGCGGGCGAGACTGTTGATTCGGATGGTCTTGGCCGAAAGTGGGCAAAGCTACAATCAGAATAAGACATAAGAAAGATATCGAATGTTGGGCTGTCATTCCCAGTTCCTCAACGAGACGCAAATATTTTACCAGATTCTGCGCTAGCCTGAGGGTACGAATATATTCCTTCGATGCGACGGGCCTTGATCATCCCCGGCATTTTCTGTTTTAAAGATCCCTACAAACAGACGGATCAATGACAAGGTAATAGAAGGTGATGACGATCTCATTCCCCCTTTGAAGGGGGTGCAGGGGGATGTCCTAAGGCGCTTTCCTTCACATGCTGCTCGATTCAATTCTGGATGCACCTTAAGACGTTTGCCATGTCATGCTTCACATCGTGGTCAAGAAACCTCAAGACATTCAGCCCGAGATGCTCCAGTCTCCTTTGGCGATTCTGATCCATTGTGAACTTCCCTCGATGGCTCTCACCGTCAATCTCGATCACCAATTTCAACCGTGGGCAATAGAAGTCGACAATGTATGTGTGAATAGGTCTTTGTCTTAAGAACGCATAGCCCAGCATTTGACTTCTCTTCAGTTTGTTCCAGAGTAACACCTCAGCAAGGGTGCTGTTCTTCCTCAGTTCCCGAGATCGTTTCTTCAGTTTTGGGCCGTAATAGATCATGGCCTTAGTTGCCCCGCCAGGACATCCCCCTTACCCACAAAAAGCCGCCCTAAACCTCGCAGCTGTAGGTCGCCTCCGGTTAAACGTCCGAACCAGTCGACCTACCCACTTAACCAACAGCATACCCTCCCTCTTGACCTTTCCATTGGAAATAAATCCCTCCGTTATGTAGGACTATGATCCCGGTTTCCGCTTTATCAGGGTGAGGCAGTCAAGGTGACTGCCCCTGGGACTCTGGCCGGCCAGCTCAGAACCTTTCTCCATTTTTTGGTTCACGGAGGTATGCAATGAGCTGGCTACTAAGAGGATCTCTTTGTTTGACGATCATCCTGGCCTTCGACCTGGAAAGGCTCCCCGCAGCGGAATCAGCAAATAGAACTGGGAAGTTAGAAGCCAAGTCCGACGTGGATCCGGCAACCCTGCGCTTGACTATAAACGTCCACAATCAAGCCCACGTCGAGGACGAGGTTCTTCGAAAAGCCGAGCAGGAAGCTAGCAAGATATTCGAAGAGTTAGGGATCTTCACGGAATGGCTAGACTGCCCACCGATTTCCGAAGAGCTATCCAACTTCCAGGGTTGTCAGCAGATAGGATTCACAGTTCTCTCCCTCAGAATATTTCCCCGTCTCGAGCCCATCCAAGGGGGCTTCCGGAAAACGAATATGGGGGTAGCCCTGGTCGAGGAGCAGGGCCGCGTATATGCCAGCGTTTTCTATCAAAGGGTTACGGAAGTGGCAGAATCGGGAAGGGTATCTACGGGGAAAGTCCTGGGTTATGCCATTGCCCATGAGATCGGGCATTTGCTACTCGGATCAAATTCCCACTCCATGGCCGGGTTGATGAAAGCGAGGTGGAATGATGGCGACCTGAAACTCTTGGACATAGGAAGACTCCACTTCTCAACGAAGGAAGGCGCCGTGATGCGGGCTGATGTCGTCAGCCGGAATTCCGAGGCGCGTAATCGGCTGCACGTGGCCGCTCGATGATGGTAAGCACTTCGAGCTTCCCGAGACAATTCACTAAGTCAATTCCGCGATCTCGTTTTGTTGGAATTGCGGTTCGGGCGCGATTGCCTTTCGTCTATGACTTTCTCGATTGGGGTCAGAGGCACCCCGGAGGCAGTCAACTGGTACCAAGGGGAGAGGGGCTGGCCGTTGCCCTGCAGGTGAATGCGATACCCGCCATCGGCCTTTTGAATTTCTGATGCCGGCAATGTACCCATGGCGCTCCCGGCCCCGTCAAGGGCAGTCACAGTGATTGCAGTCGCCTCGGTACGAAGCGTTACCCAGCACTCCACTCGCTCCATGTACGTGGGTGGATAGCCACTGTCCATGTTCCCCGAAGGGGGCACTTGTCGGACCCAACTGCCCCAGCTGGGGTCGCTGTTTGCCGGATCGACAGTCCACCAGGTTGGGTCGCCGCGGTAGTTGACTAGGTTCTGCGGTTTCGCGGTGCCGGTCGCCGGCGGTTGTTCGCCCGGTGCAGGCAGCGACCGAAGGCTATAACCTGGTACGGAAACCAGCAGACTTCCTGAATGCCCAATTGGTTTATGATCGAGCGCGGTTACCAACACTGATGCAAACCCGCGAGCCGTCGAGGCAAGCTCGACATCGATGGGGCCTGACCTCTGCGTGTTGCCAGCCCCGATCGTTCCTATCACTCCTGCTGCCATCGGCGCGTTGACCAGGAGTAGCTTCTTGGTTGGATTAAAGGTCAGCTCTGCGGTGTCGGAGACATATGGCGCATTAACTGCGTGTGTCGCGTCATTCGGCAGGGAGTTCATCGAATCCTTGGCAAGCTCTACTTCCCTTGTCAATGCCGCTTCCTTAGGCACCAACATTCGGCTGGTCACCCATGCCATCGGACTCTCGGAGTGGATCGTCGCTTGCAGCCGCTGATCAGCCGAAACCGGGACACTCAGCCTGGCCGTGCTGGGCCTCACGGCATAGGTTCGGAAGATCCACGCAGACTGTCCCATCACTGGGAACTTGGTCCAATCGCCATTGGCATCAAAGGCGTTAGGGATAGGGCCATCCCAATTGCGATCACCGGCATAGTCGAAATGCATGATGGCATCCCAGTCCTGGAATGACGCGAAAACCGCCAGTGACGGGTCAATCTCTGCGCCATGAGTGTTCGGCCACGGCTGATTGTACTCGCTTACCGTATAGGGCCGCCCAGCTTCGCGTCCCCAGGCCATGTCCAAGAATCCTGACCAGGTATCATCCACCGCAGCCTGGTTGTGGATGCGCCAATCCCAGGGATCCCAGGCAATACCGGGAAAATCCGGATGGTCGATGTAAAAGTGATTGTCCTGGTAGTCGAGCCCGTCCTGAGAATCGAAAATAGAAAGGCCCCCATAGCCTATCTGCGTGCCTGTGGTTGGCGCCAATGGATCCGTCCCCGCACGCACGGCATCGCGCAATGTGTTGTCATAATTCTGGTCTACGGATGTCAGAAACCTCACGTAGTCAGCTAACCGGGCTGCCGTTGGATTATCGGCCGGTCCGGGCAAACTGACGTTACCCCGCTCAATCGTCTCTCCCGCCAAAAGGCCGTGCTCCCCGGCCTCAACTAACTTGGCCCCTCGTACCCAAACGTCGGCGTTTACGGATTCGAGGTCCATCATCACGCGCCCGCCATCGGCTTGGCTAGGAGGATTCACCAGGATGTCGAACGCCGCGTCAGCGAGAATAGTGAATGACTGCCATTGATTGGTGAGCGTAATCGAATAGGGCGAAGTCTGGTAACCATCCCAGGGGGAATTGTCGCGCATGACCGAGACAGGCACATTGGCTGTGGCGGCTCCGGCCAGGGCGGCGCGTGCCTGGAAGGTCCATGCATAGCGATGGCCTGCGGTCATGGTAAAGCCGGTCTGCTTTAAAAACAACCAACCCCCGCCCTGCACATTTGACAGGTGGGCAGTCTGAAGACCATCAGTTGTGATCAACTCCAAAATCGCCCAGGCTGAGTCGTGCAGCTCTACCTGCCAGTTTCCGCTGAGCAGGTTCGGACCATCAGGCGTACTCGGACCCCAGGCCCCGGCGAGTGCATTTGTAGAGGTGTAGTGCGCTCTCAACCAGGCATTCCACTGATTTTGCAGTGCGGTTCGGTAGTCGCCTACCAGCACCGGATCGAGTTGTCCCCATTGCCAAGCAGAGACTACCGAACTCTCGTTGCTGATTTCGACCATCGCGAGCACGGGGTCATTCTTCAATTGCAGCCGCTCGATGAGCCCCTGTGCGTATTGTTGCTGTAAGGTAACCATTCGTGGATAGAAAATCTGCAGCGGCTTGCTTTGGTCCGGCATGCCGTTTGGAAGCGAGGGCACCTGATCCACCGTAGGCCGGAAGAGATACCCGACATGGAGGTTCAGGTCCACGTAGATCCCTTCATTCTTGAGTGCGTCCAGGAAGCTGCGCAGTCGCCGGAGGCTGAGGTCGTTAAAGGTGGGATAGGGGCCTGTGGTCAGAGTTCCGTTGGCGTTCGATAATTGATCCGGCGGATCCTGAACTGAGTCCATGTGGTGCAGCCGGACCAGGTTTATACCCAGCCGCCGGAGGCGTTTGGCGATTCGCTCGGCATCGCCGTTATCCGGGTCCGGGAAATTCGCCCCGAACGTAAGGCTGATGCCGAAGAACCGCACGCGTTGATCGTCATTGGTATTTGCCTGCAAGTCGGCACCGACGGTATAGAAATGACCGTTCTTGGTGAAGACACGGTCCGCCGCTGTCAGCGTATGGTTCAGAAAGCTGAAGTCGGGCGCACCCTTCAGAGAGTCCTGGTTAATGGCAAACCGGTAGAGTGATACCGTCTGGCTTTGGGCGGGAGCCACCATTGCCGGAATTGCCGCGATCAAGATGATCCAGCCAGGGAATGCCCTTCTCATATAGAATCGCAGCGACTGACGAAACTGCCGTTCTTGCCTTTTGGTTTATTCACAAGGGGTGAATGAAGACAGCAATAAATCTCATCTGCTTGAGGGTGGTCACCTGACCCGTTCGTCGGTCAACTCATTCAGCTACTTCCGCCGATCTTCCATTGAGAGCATGACTGCGAGCCCCCCCGTGAATAGGCATGCAACTACGCTCATCCACATTGGCACAATGAATCCGCCCACTATCGCTTCAACATGGAACACGAGGCGCAGAAGGTGCCCAACAGCAATCAGAGAAAGTACAATCGTGGCAAGCAATCCTGCAGGTTTCATGGCTTCCTCCGCATTCTCACTTCACGACACTGGCACGCTTGATGTCGTCGAGCTTTGGAAACTGCGCACGCAAATAGGTGTTTCCCTGCGACTGCACCAATTGCTGCGCGGGTCCTCTGCCTTGTGGAGCCCCCTCTCCGTAACCTTTATATAACGCATTGACAACCTCCATCCCCTCGATCACCTTGGCAAACGGGGCAAAGCCACTGTGATCGAGTTGACTGTTGTCGCCGTAGTTAATGAACAACTGCGTAGTTCGCGTATTGGGCCCGGCGGTGGCAAAAGAGATGGCCCCGGCCAGGTTGGACTCCTTAACCGGATCGTCTTTAATCCGAGCCGGTTCCCACTTCTCACTGACTTTCGGATCCCCATGAATCCCGAACTGCGCCATGAATCCATCAATCACCCTGAAGAAGGCAACATCATTGTAGTAGCCGATCTTGACCAGGTTGTAGAACCGATCAGCTCCCCTCGGCGCCCAGGCCCGATTGACCTCGATGAGAATGTCACCCTTGGTGGTCACAAACTTCACTTTGAACTGCTCGGGAGCCTTGGCGTTGGCCTGTTCCGGATTCAAGAGGGCAGGATTCGGGAGAGTCGCTTTCGGAACAGGCGGCTTTGTTGCCGATGGTTTTTCCAACTTTGACATTTCTTTGGGTTGGGCTGTCTCTGAGGGTTCGGCAGGTGTGGCAGACTTCGGGGGAGTCGAAGGTTCTTTGACCTCTTGGGCTGAAGATTGGCTTTGTTGCACTGCAGGAGGAGGGGTTGGTGTCTGCTGAGTTTCACGGCCACACCCGGCCTGCAGTACCAGAAGACCCGCAATCAAGAACGTAGAAAATGAATAAGGCTTTAACATATCCAGACACTCCATTCTAAGTTAATTATACAGACAGCCAATGTACCAGCCGGGCTGCAGCCAACTCAAGTCGATCGGGTTGCCTTTGGCCAGTCCGCGTCATGTAGGCCTCCGTTATTATAGTTCTGGAAATGAAAGGAATGATATGGTGAAAAATTATGTCTGCTTTGGTCCCCAAGGATGACTCGACAGCGCTCTCAGTTTTGCAGGGCTGTAGGGCGGTTGTATCAACCGCCGTGGATGAAGGCTTCAAGATTTGGCGTTTTACAGAAACGCCCTACAAAAGAAGATGGGGCCAATTCTGTAGGGCGGTTGTGTCAACCGCCGTGGACGAAGGCCACATGATTTGGCGTTATTCAATAATGCCCTACAATCTTCCTATGTAACTGAGCCATTTCTGACCTTCACTGACTGGACTTGACGGATTCACCTCTAACCCCACATACTTGTCATTGTCCAAAGGACATCGATTTCAAAAATGTCGGATTTACACACCGCCAAATTGCCTCCAGCAGAGGACTTGCCGGCATTCAAAATCGTCATCGAGGAGAAAACAAATGAGGCGTCGTGAATTCGTATCCGCCCTCGGTCTAGGAGGTTATGCCATCATTTCACAAACAGGCAGTTTGGCTGCATCCCAACCCAATTCGCTGTCACAAGCTAATGGGAATGTTGATAAGCGGCGAGCCAGAGTCGGATCGGTAAGCTGGAATTTCCATAGCCTGGCCCCTGGTTCCCATCCCGAAGAGGCTATCGATATCATTGGAAGCCTGGGTTTTGAGGGCGTGGAACTCATCGCCAACTCACGGCGAGACGTTGACGAGTATTGGACGGAGTCCACCATTGACCGCATCAAAAGGCAGCTTAAGCGAAATCGGCTGGAGGTGAATCAGTTCCCGTTTTTCCAGCCGGTTGTGCAGGGTTTAACAAGCAGGGATGCGGAAGAGCGAAAGCGCAGCCTCGACTATTTCGAAAAGGGTTGCCGTATTGCCAGGAAGTTAGGGGCCCCGATGGTCAACATAGTCGCGCCCTGGGCGCGCGAACTGACGGCCTCCACCGAATATCTGCCCCGATATTTCATGGCCGATCCCAAGCCCATTGAGAAGTTCCACATTGACATCGCTTCAGGCTTCGACTGGGAGGAGCTTTGGTCTCTTTTTGTCGAGACCATCAAAGCCTGCGTCGAGCTTGCGAAAGGACACGGCCTGAGATTCTCCATCGAGAACCACACTCATACCATGCTTCCTGTCACCGATAGCTTTCTTCGCCTCTGGGACGCGATCCGCGACGCTGCCTTGGGCTTCAATCTCGACTGTGGCTGGGCCATGAACCAGCGCGAATATCCTCCTGTTGCGATCTACAAGGCGAACCGCCATCTTATGAATCTTCATTTGCGTGACATCGACGCTCGAATGAGGGAATACGTGGCCGTCGGGGAGGGAGTCATGGACTTTAAGGCGATCGCCGACGCAGTGAAGGGGTCGGGATTCAGAGGATTCCTTTCCCTTGAGCAGGACGGATTTGGCGGCGATATGAAGGCGGCGTGCAGACGCTACGTAAGCATGATGAAGGAGTATCTCTCCTGATCACCTCCGCAGGCGAGGATTAACCCACCCCGTCTGCCTGCGGCAGCCACCCCTCCGAGGAGGGGATTATCTGGCGACTATCTTGGCGCGCAATTCCCCTCCCGGGAGGGGCAAGCGGCCGAAAGGCCGCTGGGGTGGGTTTTCTCGACTGGCGTTGAACTACACCTTCCTGCTACTGGCGTGTTGCTCAATCCAATTCTGAATGCATCGGAGCACATTGCCCATGTCTTGTTTAACCATGCGGTCGGGAAAACGAAGAAAACAGACTCCCAGTTGCTCCAGGCGAACTTGCCGCTGGCTGTCCTGGTGATATTTTTCGCGATGACTCTCTCCGTCGATTTCAATCGCCAGACTTAGATCTTTGCAGAAGAAGTCGACTATGTAGTCATCAACGGGTTTCTGCCGGTCAAAGTCGAACCCGAGCATCTTCTTCCCACGAAGTTGTTGCCAGAGCAGAATCTCCGAGAGTGTACCGTGCGTTCTCAGCTGTCGAGCCAGAGTCTTCAACATTGGATTGTAAGGAAGG
>DATKMG010000527.1:0-3000 GCA_035541995.1 Terriglobia bacterium | reverse complement strand
CCCGGAATGTGAACAGGGACCTCTTCTCCCTTGGATCTGTTTCTCAAGATTTGATCTTGTAGGTTCAATTCCAACTCGTCCTTCTCATCAATCCCGTCGGTATCAGCGACAAGGCAAAGTAACCCGAGATTAATGCAATTGCGGAAGAAGATGCGGGCAAATGATTTGGCCACTATAGCTTGAATTCCTGAGTGTTTCAAAGCAATGGGTGCAGTTTCCCTGGAGCTTCCGCATCCGAAATTCTCGCCGGCAATAACAAAGTCTCCGGCCTGAACCCTTAGGCGAAACTCCGGGCGATATTCGACGAAACAGGCTTTAGCCAGTTCTTTTGGATCGGTTGTAATGTTGTAGCGGCCCGGGGTGATCAGGTCAGTGTTGATGTTATCCCCAAATTTCCAATTCATTGCCACTCAGCGACGTCCTCATAGAAAGTTTCGTGGATCCGTGATTTTCCCGGTTAGGGCAGAGGCTGCAGCAGTCGCAGGACTGGCCAGGTAGATTCTGGCCTTGGGGCTCCCCATCCGGCCTTCAAAATTACGATTACTCGTGGAGACGCACACCTCATTGTCATACAACACCCCGCCAGATCGCCCCAAGCAAGGCCCGCAGCCAGGACTCGAGACCACGGCACCCATGTTTACAAACTGTTCAATGAATCCTCGATGCAATGCCTGCAGGTATACTCTCTTGGAAGCGGGAGTGACAATGACCCTGACACCATCCTTCAGTGTTCTCCCTTTCCAGATGCGGTGAACTTCTTCTAAATCCTCAATCCGACAGTTTGTACAAGACCCGATGAACGCCTGGTCGACTTTAATATTTTCTGATTCCAGATTTTCCACAGGGATTACATTATCGATGTCTGGCGGGCAGGCAATCATTGGAGTCAAGTCAGAAACGTCAAAAGTCAATTCCTGGGAAGAACGCCCATCCGGATCACTTCGCAATTCTTCAAATTCCACCAAACGGTCGTTCTCCTGCAAATAGGCACGGGTTTGGCTATCTGGCGCAACGATGGCGGCTTTAGCGCCCATTTCTGCGCTCATATTTGTTAGAGTCAATCGCGCCGGTACGTTGAAGTTTCGGACTGTCTCTCCCTGGTACTCCACGACACGATAGTTTGCCCCATCAGGTCCCAGTTCCCTGGCCACCATGAGAACGACGTCTTTTGAGCAACACCCAAAGGGAAGATTTCCGGAGATTTCAATTTGGATGGTCTCTGGTACTCGGAACCAGCACTTGCCGGAAGCCATGGCAATGGCTGCATCCGTCGAACCGACGCCGATAGTCAATGCCCCTAATCCACCTCCCGTTGGACTGTGGGAGTCAGCCCCCAGAATCAGGTTACCAGGGATGATCAAACGTTCAGACATCAACTGGTGACAAACTCCGTCTGTGACAACTGGGATTCCCTGCTCCGCTGCAAACTTCCGGATATCCGCCTGCAGTTTAGCCATCGCCACGTTGGGACTGGGAAAGGCGTGGTCAAAAGGGATGAAGATCTTCCTGGGATCAAAAACCCTGGTGGCAATTTCGTAGAAAGGCTCCAATGCCCATGCACAGGTCGTATCATGGGCCATCACCAGGTCGAGGTCTGCCAGTACGAATTCTCCCGCGTGGACGGTTTTTCCACAGTGTTTGGAGAAAATCTTTTCCGCTATTGTTTGCCCCATAGTCCTCGATAACCGGTGAATCAGAGCTCGGTCTTACTTATCCGTCCAAGTGCACAGCCCCGCCGCAAGGCTGGATGGTCACGAAGTGCCGATTGCCAAACGAGTCCTGACCTAGCGCTCCACTTTCAATGAATGCATTATATTGAAAACCCAGGCGCGGGGCAAATAGGCGTGGTTTCAGAGGTCTCAGACCGGTCGGCTCGGGCTTCAATCAAGATGCCAGGCGGGAAGTCCTTGCGTTAGACAGTTTCTCGAGCATGCAAATCCCGCCAATGCTGGCCTGCCAATCCGGCAATAGGATCCTCGACGCAATCAACTGTGTAATCCCAAAAGGCTGTTACGATCTCGATTGATTGACCAGTCTCTCTGGTTTGGCAATAATGCATATGGCCGGGACATTTTTGTGGTTCTTTCGATTTGTTTCTTGTTCTCGCCGTGGTGGCCTGAAAAGGTCATGGGGCACTTTTATGAGGATTAAAGGCGCGGTGGTAAAATCAGCTACATCCAAGGCCGGAGGGATTTCAGATGATTCGGACCGTGATTGTCGACGATGAAAAGGCTTCTCGATTGTCTCTAAAAAAACTGCTGAAATTGTTCTCACAAATCGACGTAGTCGATGAAGCTGCTGATGGAGTACAGGCGGTAGAGAAGATTGAAGAGCAGAAACCCGACCTCGTATTTCTCGATGTCCAAATGCCTGGCCTCAACGGTTTTGAAGTAATGCGGGCTGTGACGCTGGATCCCAAACCACAAGTGATCTTTGTGACCGCATACGACCGATACGCGGTGGAAGCATTTGAGGTCAATGCGGTCGATTATCTCTTGAAGCCAATCGACGAAGGTCGGCTCCGCCAGGCTATCGAGAAGATCGACCAGCAGGACAAGAAGGCTCCCCTCGATTACGAGAAGATTCGGGCCCTTTTCTTAAGCATAGGGAAACCAAAAACCCTTCCTCCACATATTCCTTTGCGTCGTGGCAAGAAGATCGTCTTGATGAACCCGAGTGAGATTTATTTCATTCGTTCCGAGCAAGGGGTCACCGTCGTGATGACTCTGAGCGGCGAGTACTGGACGAGTTATACTCTAGCCGAGATCGAGGAAATACTGGATGAGCAGGTCTTTTTCCGTTCGCACCGCTCCACGATAGTGAACCTGAATCGCATTAAGGAGATTGTTCCTGCGGAAAGTGGGGTTTTCGACATTTACCTGTCGGGTTTAGACCGAGTATGCCTTCCATTGAGCCGGGATCGAGCCAGAGTCCTGCGGGAACGGTACAACTTCTAACCGGTAGAACCTCACAAGCTGTGGCTGAAAAGTCTCGCCGAAG
>DATKMG010000526.1:0-11907 GCA_035541995.1 Terriglobia bacterium | reverse complement strand
CCTGTGGCTCGTTCCCAACGCCTATGCCGGAGCCGTGGACCAGCATCCGGACTGGTATCTGCGAGACAAGACAGGGAAGTTCATCCTGGACTACCACACTCCGGCACTGGATTCCACGAATCCTGAGGTCCTTGACTTTCTCAAGAAGCTGTTCAGCACCTTGGGTGAATGGGGTTTTGAGTATTACAAGTTCGACGGCGAACATGCCCTCCCCCTGTATGCACCGGACGTCGACAGGACCCGACTCTACGACAAGTCCATCGATCCGCTGCTGTCATATCGCAACCGGCTCAATCTGATTCGTCAGACGATCGGCCCCGGGACCTTCGTAGAGGGATGCCCGGCAGGCACTCCATTGAACGGGATAGGCTATTTCAACTCCTACTTCACTGGTCAAGATGTGTACAACAGTTGGCAGGGGATGTATGCACTCCTCAGCTCTATCAACGCCAACGCCTTTTTGAACCGTATGGTCGTGTACGTGATGCCCGGCGAGGGAATCGATGTGGCGCCCCTGATGTCAGTCGAAGAGGCGAAACAGAAAAGTCCTTCCAGTGTGGTCGAGACAGCCCGCACCCGCGAGGATCCCATGATGGGTTTCGGCACATCAATGGCTGAAGCCCGAACTCTTGTCACTTTTGTTGCTCTAACTGGCGTCACATATTCCTTAGCAAGTGCCCTCCCTGAGTTGCCCCCGGAGAGGATCGACCTCCTGAGGATGACGCTGCCCACCATGCCTATCCTCCCTGTTGACTTGTTCAGCCGCGGGACCGACTTGCAATGGGACACTTTCAAACACACAACACCGGATACTTACATCCACAACTACCCCGAGATCCTGGATCTCAAGGTAAATGCCAAATCCGGGGTTTACGATGTTGTGGGTTTGGTCAACTGGCGAAGTGAAACGGTCAAAAAGGATCTTCCTTTCGCCGAAAAACTGGGACTCAGCGCCGGTTCCCCTTATATTGCCTTTGATTTCTGGAATCAGCAGCTGCTTGGTGTTTTTAAAGATGGGATGGAAGTTTCCATTGAACCGCATGATACACGGGTGTTGTTGATTCATCCCCTGTTAAGCAGGCCCCAGTTAGTGGGGATATCGCGGCATATCACGGGTGCTTATTCGATCTTGGACGAGGGATGGGATGGATCAAAGAAACTACTACATGGTTCCTCTGAGACGGTGCCGGAAGCAGCGTACTCACTTTGCCTGTTTGTTCCCGAGGGAATGACCGTTTCCCGGGTCCATGCGGCAACCAAATCAGTCAGTGAAATCCCGGTGCGCCAGAAGTTGGCAGGGAATTCGTTAATGGTCAGTCTTCAAGGACAAGAACAAGTCGTGGATTGGCAAGTCGAGTTTGCGGAAAGCGTCGGAAGTAATCGAAGGTGACGAACGTTGCAGAATCTTGCCGGTTGAACCCCTCTCCACCTTGGCCTTCATGCCAGAGTTTGGAGTTTGCACATCTTTGCGGCCGCATCGCGGCTGCCTGACTTTAGGCCGGCCTTTCAAGGCCGGCGTACGCGGGCCAAAATACCAGCACGTTGTGAGAGACGCTTCAGCAGGATGATGGGAGGATTCTCTCGCGTGCATGTCAATACACGTGGTTTGGGCCAACCGTCGCGAAGCGACGAGGTGGAATATTCGGGCCAGGGTACCGGCCTTGAAAGGCCGGCCTAAAGTCACCTGGCCACTCCGTGGCCCATGGGGTTTGGACATCTGTCAGATTATAAGGCTGGCCAGAGGCCTGTCCCTATGGGACTTGACTCTTGGACGTGGCCAGATACGCCTTGTTCAATCTGGTCGAAAACTGTTCCGGTACTTAAGTGCATATACGGAGGCTTTGCCTTCGTTCCCATCGCCACCCAAAACCAACAGGACGAGCCCATGTTGGGGATCATAGACCATCGCCCGGTTCTCGTTAGCGTGGCGAATCGCGTCAGTCTCCAAATCAAAGGGAATTTGGACATGATACCAGGAATTCGTATCTATTCTGTAACCCCACATCTCTGAGAGGCTTTGTTTTGCCGAAGCAGGGGAACAGGTCAAAAAAACATCGGCATCAGGAATGTAGACAGATTCCCGGGAGCAGACCGGCGGCGCACTACCTTTGGGCAGCAAAACACCCGGCTTCATTTGCCTCCAACTTTTTGTTGTCATTTCAAAGATCCAGAGTTCGTCGCGGTTTTGACCGGCACCGTGCAGAATGATCTGATCTCGCTTGGAGTCGTAGGCCATGCTGGTCTGCTCGTACAGGTTTTGCGGCGAAGGTTGTCCTTGGCTAAGGCGTTTCCAGGTCTTGCCGGCCACGTCAAGCAGGTAGATGGCCTTGTCTTCTGGGGGCTGGGTCGGACTCCATGGGAACAAATAGCCGGAATCGTTCAGCCTGGAAGGCCAGTCCACATTCACCCCCATGACTCCGTGGCGAGTGGTCACCAGGGTGTCGAGTCCCCTGGGGGCGGGACCTAACAGTTCCCAACGCGCACTGTCGGGATCGTAGGTCCACGTCACATGTTTCACATATGAAGATGGCGGATTGACCAGCGCATCTCGAAAAGACTGATATTCGGAGGTTAAGACAACAGGAAAAAGGCGCAGGGGTTCCGGATCATAGCCAGTCGTCAGCCGAATAGGACGGACCATAATCAGCTTGCGGCTCACCGGGTCGTACGCATACATCTTGCGCCCGTGAACAGTCCATGGTTTCCCTTGAAATGTCACTCCAGACAGACGAACTCCGTGGTTCCAGAGACGTTCAGGGTATTCCGGACTGGCATCCATACTACGCCATGTATGGGCTGCGACATCGTAAGCGTCCACGTCGTTTCCCTCATAGCCACAGTGCTCTCCTCCCCAATAGAGGATCTGCCCGCGGTCCATGTCGAAGGTTGCGGATCCCCAGGTGCGTGTGGGGGCCACTCGTGCAGGATCCACCAAGTGAACCCACTTATTCTCGGGCAGGCTGGCCAAACGCCTGGCTTGGGCCTGCCGTCGGGTGGACTCCTGAGCCCCGGTTGTCTCGGTGGCTCCTGTAGGAGGTCTTTTAGGCAAGGAAGTTTGAGGCTGGGTGGGTGAGTGCTCGAGTACCACGGTTCGACGGTCCAACCGATAAGCATAGGTTGTACGGACAGGAAAGAGAACGTTGCAGTCCATCGTATCGCCAGGTTTGCGCGTGCTGGTGACGAGCAGGATCAAGCGTTGTTGGGCAGCCAAATCGGCCGTCAGATAGAACCCCACAGGGGTCTCTCCTTTAAGCCGTTGCCAGCGGTCTTTTGCAGCATCGTAGGCCCACATGTCAGTCAGATCGCGACGGTTGTACCCGCCGCCGACTATGACCCAGCCCGTCTCAGGATCGTACACGGTAAAGTGGCCGGCACGCGCCTCGGGCCCGGACGACGCAGTTGAGACTCTCCATAGCCTGGATTTCAAATCATAGAGCCAGGTGTCGGCCAGATAGTTGCTTTGACCGTCCCCGCCAAACAGAACAAGAACCTGGTTCCGGGTGTCACATACCATGCGTGTATTCATTCGCGGGGATGGTTGCACCGATGTTTCCTGGCGGTGCCAGTCCTGATCCTGAAAGCGAAAGACCCAGGTTCCAGTGAATCCTACCAGCTTACCATTGGGTCCAGGCTCAGCCACGTGGCCCCCTCCAAACAGGACGATTTCGTCGTGGAGTGAGTCGTAAGCCAAAGAGCCTCCCACCACAGGCGGCGGGCTGTGTCTTGGGTCCAAATCGGACCAGCGCCGGTTCTTGATGTGGTAAGCGGCAGTGAGCCCGCCCGTAAAGTAAACCAGCGATTGGCTAGGAGGATGGTAAATAACCTGATCGAAGACAATGTTGAGGTCCGGTCTCGGCGCACCTTCGATCTCATCTGTAGCCCCTCGCAATACTGTGCGCTCGCTGCCGGTCGTTTTCCCGGCATAGGTCCTTGGGGAATAAGCCAGTGGCAACTTGCGGCTCCAGGCTTCGTCCCAAGAGCGGGGGAGATGGCTGCTCCACCGACCCTCCGCCGGGCTAAAGGCGACCATGTCATACTCCGGCACCTCCATTAATGGTTGTTCCTGGAGCAGATCTGGATTGGCGTTCATGAATCCCCAAAGAAAAAAGGCATCTGCTTCGGGGACGTAACGAATCGCACTGCCCGGACGCCCCCCTTCAAGATCCTGAAGAAGCTGTACCCATTGGTTAGGAGGTATATGAACAATTCCTTGTGGTTGGGCCGCCAAAGCGATTCCTACCCAGAAAATGGTACAGACCAACAGAAGATTCTTCTTCATAGACTAGTCCCCTATTCTCGGCCGGAATTTGACTTGGTTGGCCAGATTCACGGCAAGATTGTAGGCGTTATTGCAGTCTCTGAAAAGACCCCAGAGCAAAAGACTTTACATTCAACTTCACAAAACCCGGTTCCGATTCAGCGATTGAGACGATGCATTCCAAAATGTGGCGTTACGATGTAGACTATTCGAAAGTCTGGATACAAGTTAAATTCCCTTCTCTGTCGAAGATGATATATGGAGTGAGGAGGCGGTAATGTTGCTTATACTCGCATGCTTGATGTTGTCCTGGGGGATCATGATGTCTCCCTTCAGTGGTCAATCTGTCAGAGACACTTCGACCCATGGGCTATTGCTGGTGGCTAACAAGGGGGATCAAAGTCTTGGACTCATAGATCCCGGGGTAGCCCGCCAACTGACCGCTATTCCTGAAGGTGGGATCACGGGACATGAGGTTGCAGTGTCCCCCGATGGGAAGACCGCTTATGTCCCCATCTATGGAAACTCTGGCGTCGGAAGACCGGGGACTGACGGTCGCAACCTCGTCGTCATTGATATCGGCACGCGTAGGGTCATCGGCAATGTCGATTTTGGACATGGCGTCCGACCTCACTGTGCGGTGTTCGGTCCGAAAAATGGGCTCCTCTACGTTACTACCGAACTGGATAATTCCATCAGCGTCATCGATCCACACACTCTTAGGATCTTGTATTCGATTCCTACCGGACAAGCGGAGTCCCACATGCTGGCGATCACACGCGACGGACGGCGTGGCTACACTGCTAACGTGGGTCCCGGGACGGTCTCCGTCCTCGATCTCGAATCCCGCAAGACCCTTGCTGTCATCCCAATTTCACGAGAAACGCAGCGCATCTCGCTTTCAATTGACGACAGCATGGCCTTCACAGCAGATCAGACCCACCCGCAACTTGCGGTGATCGATACCAGTACGAACAAAGTCAAGGCCTGGATCCCCTTGCCGGCCTCGGGTTATGGAACGGCGCCGACCCGTGACGGTCGTTGGCTTCTGGTGGCTGTACCGAGGGTAAACCAGGTAGCTGTAGTGGACCTCAGCACCTTACAGGTCGCACGTGCCATCAACGTCCCCAGCGCGCCGCAAGAAGTGCTGGTGCGCCCCGATAACCAGGTGGCTTACGTTGCCTGTGACGTGAGCCAAAAGGTTGCCGTGGTCAATTTGACGGATTGGAGCGTGGATAAACTGATCGATGCAGGCAAATTGGCGGATGGTCTCGCCTGGGCTTCTTTGAAATAAAGGAAGGCTAAGAACCTGAAGTCACTTCAGGGGAATCTGTATTTATTGCGTTCTTAATCGATTTGACCTCTTTAACGAACCAAGGAACGCAGTCAAGGGGGTTCTTATGCATCGACGTACCTTCATAGGGGCAGTTTTCTCCGGCTTATCTGTTTCAGCTTTAGGCGCCAGACCGCCGAAACCCGGAGCGGGAGACCTTCCCATGCAAAGCCTGGGCAGATCCGGAGAAAGGCTTTCGCGGATAGGTATGGGGGGCGCGCGTTTCCACCTGATCCCATTTGAGGAAGGCAAGAATCTGGTCCGGCGAGCCTACGACCTTGGAATTAACTATTTCGACATGGCCCGTAGTTACTGGGATGGCCGGGCAGAGGAAGTTTATGGCGCCGTTCTCCAGCCTTTCCGAAAGGAGATTTTCATCACCACCAAGACGACGGAGCGAACGAGCAAAGGGGCCATGGGTGAATTGGAACTGTCACTGAAACGCCTCAAGACCGATTATGTCGACCTCTGGCAAATTCACGGAGTTGGAGAGAAGGAAGAAGTTGCCCAGATTATGGGACCCGGCGGCGCCCTTGAGGCTTTCGAAGCAGCCAAGAAAGCCGGTAAATGCCGGTTTATCGGGTTTACGGGCCATCACGATCCGAACGTCCACGTGGAGATGCTCAAAGCCTATGACAAATTCGACACGATCTTGATGCCCTTGCACATTGCCGATCCTGGATATTTGAGTTTCGAGAAAATAACCTTGCCCAAGACGAGTGAATCTGGAATCGGTGTTCTCGGGATGAAGATCTTTGGGAATGCCTATCTGTTGCGAGCTTTCAGCGCGCGGGACTGCCTGAACTATGTGTTGAGCCTGCCGGTTCACGCGGTTACACTGGGGTTCTGTACCCAGGGCCAATTGGAGGACGACATCCGCATCGCACAGCAGTTCAAGCCGTTGTCTGCTGAGGAAATGAACGCCTTGCGTGCCCGAGCTGAGAGTATCAAAGGACCAGCTCTGGAATATTGGAAGCGAAAAGTCGAACCCAGCGCAGGATGAGAATTCCAGGAACAACTTTCCACACGCCGGGAATAGTAGCTCTCTATTTCCTATCCCCTATCCCCTATCCCCTAGTTCCTACACCTCTTTCGCCCCTTCCAGCAACCCTCTCAGGTCCTCGATGCCGACACCCGGTCCGCTCGGGATTGTCATCTTGCCATCCTTTACCTGGATCGGAGGGTCGAACCAGCTCCCGTATTTTTCTGTCCCCAACTTATACTCCTGGTACCGTCCGATGTCCGGAACGCACGAAGCGAAATGCAGCATATACACAAACCCGAAGCCGCCCGAAATATGCACTGTCGTAGGCATCTTCGCAACAGCAGCCATTCGTGCCACCCGCATGGACCGAACCATCCCGCCATAATAGTGCAAGTCTGGTTGAACGATATCCACTCCGCTGTTGGCGATCGTCCAACGAAATCGCCAGTCGCTGTATTCCTGCTCGCCGGTCGCCACCGGAATTGCCAGAGCGTCCGCCACGACCTTGGTGTCCTCGAGATGGTCAAAGGGGCAAGGTTCCTCAAAGTAAACCGCCTTAATCTCTTCCAACAGGCGTCCGACCTTGATAGCTTGGGGCGGGTCGTAAGAGCTGTTTGAATCGGCGTGAATGTCGATGCTATCCCCAAGCGATTTTCGCACCAATGGGATCAACTGCTCTGTCCGCCCCGGCATGGCATCCGCATTCCGGCTCATCCGCCCGCCTACCCTGATTTTCAAAGCCCTGGCACCCGACTCTTTCAGCAGTTCCCGAAGGCCCTCAATTTCTTGCTCCGGCGTGGTGTCGCGATGGTCACTGGCCACATAAAACGCAACGTCCTTTCGGACGATATCGCCCAACAGTGCCCCCATCGGTTTGCCTATGATCCGTCCCAGCATATCCAGAATTGCGAACTCCACCCAGGCCTGCGGGCTCCACAGCGCCAGACCGTAAAGCTTGTAGTTGTCCTCCCAGCGGTAAAGTTCCCACAAGAGGTTCTCCAAATCTCTGGCATCTTTGCCAATGAAAAACGGGATCACTAATTGCTTGAGGATCTTATCCAGATATTCTGCTCGGGGCGGGTTGGTGACCGCAATCCCTTCCGCCCCTTCCTTGGACTTGATGTGGACGAAGTATTCCTTGTCCTTCTTGAGTAACCTTATAGAATCGATGACAACGGGCGAATTGAGTCCCTCCAGTTTCAGCACAGGAGCCGCGGCTGCCCGATCGATATCCAGTAGATTGGGGCCCAATGAAGTTTCTCTTTTAGCCTCCCGTGTTTGAGAGCACCCAGAAGCAAGCAGCCCGGCCGCTCCAGCTCCGATTGCACCGGCCAGGAAGCCTCGCCGATTGTATTGCATGGTCATCACCTCCAGAGAAACACCAAGGAATCGTAATTGGAGTTCCTCCGGCACGGCTAGGCCGCCGAGCCGGAGATTTATCTCTTCAGCCTAGCTTGTTCAAGTCGATCTTAGGGTCATAAACTTCCTTTGATTTCATCAGTTGGTCCCAGGTAACCAGCTTTCCCGTGTAAGCTGCCGTGCGGCCCAGGATGCAGCTCAATGCGGTTTCAGCCCCTTGTAATGCCTCGTTGATGTACTTCCCGCTGGTAATGCTTTCAATGAACGATTTCTGTTTTTCCGGGTCGGCCTGGTCTAATGAACCTCGAAAAGATCCTGCGGCGGAAAACTGTGCTTCGGCTTGAGAAGGTCCTAGACCCGCGTCCCAGGGCTCTTCGCCTGAAATGCTCATACGATGGTCGTAATGAGCCTCTGCACAGCCGCGGCTACCAAAGAAACGGACAGCAGCATCAAACTGGTGTTTGTTAAACTGAGTTGAACCGAAACTCACTTCCACGTCGTTGGGATAAGTAAATACCAGGTTGAAATTGTCGTAACAGTTGCCGGCGTCTTCCCGGAGTTTCCGGCTTCCCCCACCTACAGCATTGAGGGGATGTCCCTGAAGCAACCAGTTGCAAATATCGATGACATGAACGTTTTGTTCGACGATGATATCTCCGGACAGGATGCGGTCCCAAACCCAGTTCCGCATGCGTTTCTCTTCTTGCGAAGCCGAAGGCCAATCGGGGCGATCGATGTGCGGGCAATAGTAGTACGCCAGGCCGCATCCGATTTTGCCGAGTGCGCCGCCATGGATGCGCCGGACTAGCTCGACGAAGGGCGGAGCCTTCCGGATCTGAAAACCCACGGCCAGGCTCACCTTCCCTTGGACCTTCTCCCCGGCTTGAATGACCCGCTTGGCGCTGGGGACGTCCACGGCAACGGGCTTCTCCAGGTAGACATGCTTTCCTGCTGCCAGCACCGCCTCCAGGTGTTGGGTATGGAAGTATGGTGGCGTAGAGACCTGAATGGCGTCGACCTCTTTCGAAGCCAGGATCTGGTCCGCGGCCCTTGGTCCCTTGAAAAGCTGACTGGACGCGATGGCTGGATAATCCTTCTTGCTCTGGTGCTCGTCGAAATGTTTCTGCGCAGCAGCCAACTGATCTGCGAACAGGTCGGCCAGCGCCACGACACGAGTATTAGTGTTGTCTATGAACCCCGTCCCCACCGCAGTACCACGTCCGCCGCAACCCAGTATGCCCAGTCTCACTGCAGAGTTGGCAGCAGTACCGCGGATTTGAGCGGGTTTGAGAATTGTAAAGCCAGCGGTTACCGCCGCCGCAGTTCCCATAAATTTGCGACGCCCAATCCTGGATTTGAACCCTTCTCTCATAATTACCCCTTTCCTTGATATTGGAATAAATTGCATTGACTGTGGAGCACGAATCCGCAAGCCGCGTGCACACGTACTTCTTGGAAGTGCCGACAGTTATTAAAGACCACCGTTTGCCGAACCCCGTGTTTCCGTACATGGCCGGCAACGCCACGTGCATGCTATCTAGTTGAGGGAGAGTTGACAAGGCGTCTTTCTAAGCAAGTTGGCCGCCGTCGACAAAAAGCAAGACGCCATTGACATAATCGGCATCACGGGAAGCCAAGAAAGCAGCAGGACCTGCTACATCTTCCGGCATTCCGATCCTGCCGACAGGTATGAGGTTCTCATATTTCTTCATGAACTTCGGGTTTCTCAAATGAGGCTCTGAGAGGCGGGTCCGAATCAATCCCGGCCCCAGTGCATTGGAATTGATCCCGTAGTGACCGAGCTCGCGGGCCAGAGTTTTGGCCAGAAGGAAAATACCAGCTTTTGACACATTGTAGGGTGCCAGTTCTGCCTCAGCGTCCCAAGCATTTGTCGATGCCATGAACACCAGCTTGCCAAAACGACGGCGAACCATGTGGGGAACTACCGCACGGCAAACCAGAAAGGCTCCTCTCACATTCACATCCATCGTCAGATCCCAGAGTCTCTCATCCGTCTTGAGAAAAGGGACACCCTCCGATACGCCAGCCACGTACATGAGGATATCAATCTTCCCATACCAGGAGATCGTCTTCGCTACCATCCTGTCGACCTGGACGTTCCTGCGAACATCGCAGGCGACAGTGCGAACACTATCACCTTTGGAGGCGATTTCCCTGGCAGTGCGTTTCATCATCGCACGATCGATGTCGGCAATGACCAGATGCGCTCCCTCCCGGGCTAAACGGACCGCTATCCCCTTGCCGATACCCTGTGCGCCCCCAACAACTAATGCGACCTGATCGTGAAATCGTTTCGAGATGGGATTGTCTTGAGTTTTCATAGTAGGTTCGATACCGGGTCGAAAATTTAAAACCTTGTTCGGTAATCCTCCGACGATCTGGAATAAACAAGCGAAACCGCATTGCAGAGGACTAATTGGAATTAGGTCACCTTCCTGTTCAACCACTCTTTCTCTAATCGCTGAACCGGGATTGTAGGCTTTATTAGCAGTTTAGGAAAGGCATTTGGAGAAGTAAACCTAAATGGTCAAGAGGTATTCCAAAACCTGGTGGTTCTGTGATAATTTCTTGTCAACGCATCATAGGCTCTCTAGATGGCCAGCTTGACCCAGAGTCGGTGGTGTCCAATCGTCCCTAGAAGTGCACCTGCTGCCCCTGGGGAGGGATTCTGCCTCTCGGCGAGCCTGATATTGCACACAAAGGAGATGAAAAGGATGAAGGTCACAAGTTTACTGGGAATTTTATTGATGGTCAGTTTGCCGTTGCTGGCTGCCGAAAAAGCTCCAAAGAAGGCCAAGGCGGAACTCCGGAACGCGCAGGGGCAACAAGTAGGCACGGCCGTATTCAAACAGGGTGGCAATGGTGTGAGCATTTCCCTGCAGGCCTTTAATCTACCGGCAGGCACACACGCCTTCCACATCCATGCTGTTGGGAAATGCGATCCTCCCGACTTCAAAACGGCCGGTGGGCACTTCAATCCCGAAAACAAGAAGCACGGATTAAAGAACCCTGAAGGCCCTCATGCTGGTGATATGCCCAATATCACGGTTGGACAAAATGGAAAGGGCAAAGCCACCGTTCAGAACACGCGAGTGACTCTGGGTGAGGGTGCGAACTCTCTGTTTCACGAAGGGGGCACTGCACTTGTCATCCATGAGAAGGCGGATGACGACATGACCGACCCCACCGGAAATGCCGGTGGCCGGATGGCCTGTGGAGTAATCGAGAAGTCCAAGTAACTTCAATCGCGAACCCGGCAAGATGGCTCCCTTCCTTGGATAAAGGGGGGGAGCCGCTGTCGAAGGATGCGGCGGCAGGAAAGTAGATGAAACAGGATATGTTAGTGACCGGCATTCTTTTCTATAGCCTCGGTGTCGAATCATGAAAGTATAGGCTGTTCCGGGAGGGAACGACCTACGGCCAATGCCAGCTGCCGCAATTGTCCCATGAGGGCGCGAAATTGAGCGGGTGTCAGTGACTGAGGCCCATCCGAGAAGGCTTTGCGGGGTTCGGGATGCATTTCGATCATCACCCCGTCGGCGCCTGCAGCTACGGCAGCCAGAGCCAGCGCCGGGACGTATCGGCTCACGCCCACTCCGTGACTGGGATCGACAAAGACCGGGAGGTGCGACACTTCTTTGAGTACCGGGACTGCACTTAGATCCAGCGTGTTGCGGGTATAGCTTCGATCCAGCGGATGGACTCCGCGTTCGCAGAGGATGACATTCTGGTTTCCATGGCTCAACAGATATTCGGCGGCCAGAAGGAATTCGTCCAAAGTGGCACTGGGGCCTCGCTTCAACAGGACCGGATGGGAGGAACGCCCCGCCTCAATCAGGAGCGGGAAGTTCTGCATGTTCCGGGCCCCGATCTGAAGAATATCGACATAGCTCGCCACCAAGCCCACCAAATCAGGTTGCATGACTTCCGAGATGGTGACCAAGCCGTGCT
>DATKMG010000525.1:0-8384 GCA_035541995.1 Terriglobia bacterium | reverse complement strand
GAATTGGCATTCCTAAAACCTGGTCCTCGAGCAGTTCCCGGATTTTCAAGATAGCCGGATAGAACCTTCTGTAGTAAGAAACCCCCAGCTTGACGCCGTTGCTGCGACAGGCTTCAATCATCTTGCGACATTCGGACACGTTCATGGCCATAGGCTTTTCGCACAACACATGTTTGCCTTGCTCTGCTGCCTGTACGGTCTGTTGACAATGCAGAGCAACCGCTGTCGCGACATAGACGGCGTCAATGTCGGCATCCGCCAGAAAATCAGAGTAGCTCCGATAACCTTTGGGGATTTGGTATTGCGATTGAAATTCCTCCAGGCGTGATGAGTCTCTGCGGATGCACGCCAGCAACTCGCAACTGGTGGATGACTGGATCGCAGCAACGACTCGCTTTCTGGAAATGTCGCCGCAGCCTACGAGTCCCCAGCGAATCTTCCCTCTACACACCATTTCAAAACCTCACAAAAAAGCCTGCCCGAAAAGGCAGGCTTGAGACAAGCGGGATTGTGGGAGCTAACCTACTTCTTTGGCTTTGCTTTCTTATGAAGAGGCTTTTTGGCTGCTTTCTTGGCCGGCTTCCTGACAGCCTTCTTGGCCGTCTTGGCACGCGCAGCGGCCGTGGCTTTCCTGGCCGCGGGCTTAGTCTTCTTCGCAGGAGGCTTCGCCCTTTTAGCAGGCTTCGTCTTCCGAGCTACAACTTTTTTTGCAGGAGCTCTTGCCGCTTTGGCAGGCTTCTTTGCAGTCTTGGCTGGCTTGACCACAACGGGGGCGGGTGGAGCTGCAACTGGCTTCGGCTCTGCCGCTACGGGCTTAGGAGCGACAGCTCGTTTCCGAACCACAATGGGCTTGGGCTCAACCGCTGGCGGAGGAGTCACAGGTTCTGGGGATTCGACGACGGGAGCCGGGGGCTCGGGAGGTGCAGCCGGAGTCTCAGCAGCAGCGCCTTCAGCCGAAGTGGGTTCCATGGGCTTTTCTGTTTCTTCGCTGTACACAGTCAGTCCTCCTTAAATAAATTCTCTCATTCGATGCTCAGGCGGGATAGTACACCTCTCACAGCCTCGCCAAGGTCACTAGCGGCTGGGATCCATAGTCAATGCGGCACCCCAGCGAGGGCAGCATAAAATTTGGCTATATCTAAAATCTAAACTCAGGAAATGTCAACAGGAAAGCCCGAATTTGACTTGGTACTCGCGAATGCATTTGAACCCGTGAGTGCCAGAACGGATTTGTTCAGCGTGGGCTGGAATCAATAGTCTTCGGCTTGCCAAAAAAAGCTACTCCCAAGATCCCGCCCAGAGTTGTCAAAGCCCCGCACAGGATCAATTTGCTTGCCAAACCCAATATAATTACTAATGGATTCAATGGGTTAGAGAACAGGGAAAGAAGTCGTTCCAACACCTGCAGGCTTTCAGCGGGCACATTCTCGCTGGCACGGATCATTTCCTCTAGCCGACGAAGCCCTTCCGCCCGGCTGTCTATAAAGGAAAGTGGAATGTCAAGGATCTGCCAAAAGATGGATCCCAGGAGTGCTGTTAACAGACCCAGCCGTGCTCCCAAACCCGGCGTGATCTCCCCGGGGTATTCAGTGCGCAATAGGTAGGCAGCCAGGACCCCTCCCCCAATCAACCATAGAAAACAACAACAACTCAAAATTGGCAATGCGGACAATACTGCCAGCACAATGCCGGCCAACATTGCGGGCTTGGTCAAATTCGGAGATGCCATCGGAATCAGTGGCAGGCTCGTCCAAGGCCGGGAGGAATCGGCGGAGGAACCAGGCGTCTCGGGGATTAGAGGGGGCGGGAGTTGGTTTTCAGAAATCTCGATCGGCGAGTCCAGGGATTTGACTTCATTGACCTGGGTCCCACAAATGGGGCAAAAGCGAACGTTTTCGTCCAGGAGTTGTTGGCAGTTCGGACACTGTTTGGCCATTCTCCGCCGCCCTGCTCCTTTCTCCTCAACAGCCCCTCGATTGGCCCTGAGCGCGGAACTGCCGCTCGAAGCGCCCCTAACCATAGAACAAAAAGTCTTCCCTTTCAACACATTATTTGGGGTGGTAATATATCGGAAGTCTCGAGAGAGATCCGCAGAGACACGGGACTCAATCCATTTAGGTAAACATGATCCCTGACAATCAGGCTGAGCAGTTGAGGTACTCTCGAAGTCCCAAACTCACACGGCACATTTCTAATTTCTTCGATGTCTTCTCTATAGCGATAGAGAAGAAAGTAACCCGCGAGGAGGTCCCATGGAACATTTCGAACAGAGCATGCTTGAACTCATCACTCAAACCTCCACCAACCTTCCTCCGGACGTGCGCCGCGCCATGAACATAGCCACCAGCGCTGAAAAACCCCAAACCCAATCCTCACAGGCCCTAGCCGTCATTGCCACAAACATAGACATGGCGACCGGCAACCAGGGACCCATTTGTCAGGATACGGGCATGCCGACCTTCAAAATCAAGACACCGGTGGGTACTAATCAACTCCGGCTAAAAGAGTGGATTCGGTCAGCCATTGGCGAGGCCACGCGACTGGGGAAATTACGTCCCAATTCCGTCGATTCGCTGAGCGGAAAGAACAGCGGTGACAATCTCGGCCCAGGTACCCCCATTCTTTATCTGGACCAATGGGAAAATGAAGACGAGATCGAGGTGAAGCTAATTCTTAAGGGTGGTGGATGTGAGAACAAGAATATCCAATACTCCCTGCCTTGCGAACTGGAGCATCTGGGACGCGCCGACCGCCACCTGGATGGGGTTCGCAAGTGTATCTTGCATGCAGTGTGGCAAGCCCAAGGCCAAGGGTGCAGTGCAGGAGCCCTGGGCGTGTGCATTGGAGGAGACAGGGCTTCCGGATATTCGCATGCCAAGGACCAGCTGTTTCGCACTTTGGATGATGTCAATCCGGACCCCAAGCTGGCGGGGCTGGAAGACTACATCATGAAATATGGCAACACCCTGGGAATCGGGACCATGGGATTTGGAGGAGAAGCCACGCTCATCGGCTGCAAGATCGGGGCGCTGAACCGGCTCCCCGCCAGCTTCTTCGTTTCTGTTGCTTATGACTGCTGGGCTTTTCGGCGGTTGGGGGTCGTGGTGGATGCCAGAACAGGAGCCATAAAGCGCTGGCTCTATCGCGATGAGAAACCCGCTGTGAAAATGGCAACGCGCGGCGGGTTCCCACGTACCGGCCGGGAGATTGTGCTGGTTCCCCCGATAACCGAAGAACAAATCCGAAAGCTCCAAGTCGGAGATGTCGTGTTGATCAGCGGAGAAATGTACACCGGACGAGATGCCGTTCACTCCTACTTAATGAAACACGATGCACCTGCCAGCCTTCGCGGGCAGATCCTCTATCACTGTGGACCGGTTGTCTTGAAGAATAATGGTAACTACCGGATGACTGCTGCGGGGCCAACCACCAGTATGAGGGAAGAACCCTACGAGGCCGAGATCATCAAGCGCTTTGGAATTCGGGCCGTGATGGGGAAAGGAGGCATGGGAGATAGGACCCGCGCCGAATTAATGGAATCAGGAGCTGTCTATCTCAACGCGATCGGGGGAGCCGCACAGTTTTACGCTCAATGCATCGAGGCCGTTCTGGCAGTCCATCTCCTGGATTTCGGCATCCCTGAGGCCATGTGGCACATTCGAGTGAAAGAGTTCCCGGCCATCGTTACAATGGATTCACATGGCAATTCTCTCCACGCGGACGTGGAAAAAGCTTCCGGGCTGATGCTTGCAAAACTGCGGGATCCTGTTTTTGAGTAGGCGGAAATTCTCCGTAACTGCGGCTGAACAGACCAGGGCGACTAAGATGTAATGGGTTAAAGCGGGAATCGGCTCCTGGAGGAGGCGGATGTTTACAGCAAAGCTGACATCATTGAATTGATTTCCGCCGTCTGAGCGGCGCGTAATGAACCCCCGCCTTCCGCGCCGCTCAGACGGCGGGTTTCTTCGAGGGTCCTCTTAATCTACAAACAAGGGGCTCCTGACGGAGCCCGCCCGATGACCTATTACACCACGATTGATTTTATTCTTGAGTCAATCGCGGGTCCTTCAAAACGGCAAAGGCCCAACCTCACTGATAGATGTCGCCTACGCGGTTCAGGGTAAATGTCGATCTCTCCCTGCGGTCTTGTTCGTCGTAGTAAATGTAATCCCCAGTGATGGCCGATGCAGTAGTAAACTGACCGAAAAGGCGCAGGGCGAAGAAGGTTTGTGGAGCATCAGAATCAAAAGCATCCTGTGTTTGGAATAGGTAGTTGTTGTCAATCACTTCGCCGCTCAACAAAAAACTTTTCGATTGCAGCGGGAAGGTGCCGCTCGTTACGTCCAAGGTTCCATAGAGCATGTCACGTTCCTGGAACAGGATAACGTCGACCTGAACATTGATGGTTGAACCTGTCAATGTTCCCGTGTAGTGGCCCGCCATCGATTTTGTATTGCTCTGAGGCAGGGCGAATCCCGGGAAAAACGCACTGGTGTTCTGGTTACTCTTCACCAGGGAAACCGCTACGATCCGCGGGGATTTAGTGTCATTGCTAACTGGGTCACTGACAGAAATCACGATGGGTCCGAAGGAGCCTGGCACCGTGCTGCGGATGTCGTTGTTAATATACAACCCGCTGGCCTTGATTGAGACTGGCGGAAGCGTGGTCTGGAGACTACCATTCTGGTCGTAAAGCTGGATGTTCAAGACTCCGTCAGCAGAGCCGATGTTGGCCACCACCAGTGACGAGAGATAAACGCCTGCCTTGGTTGAGGACAGGATCATCAGCGGATTGTAAATGGTCCCCTGACTTTCCACAAAGCCGGCGGGCTTGTAGACCTGGTCGGAGACGGCCAGTTCAATGCTCGGATCCTGGGTATCGTTGAAGATCACGGAGGCCCAGGCCGTGATTGGTTCATCGGAAAAAATCAACAGCCAACCGCTGGGAGAAGTACTCCCTAAATCCGAGACGATACTATTCACTTGGAGCATCTGGTTCGATTGCACAGTCTTCGCATTTGAACCCGTCAGGTTTCCCTGCGTGTCAAACATCCCGATTGAAACGTTGGAGACCGGGCTGACACCGTTGACCACCGAGTCTGGAGAGAAATTATTCAGTCCCAGGTTGGTGCGCGTGTTATTTTCGGACGTGACATAGGGGATGATACTCACATACGAGTCTCCAGTACTCGCCGCCTGAGCTGTGAGCCGAGTTTGAGCAGTGCTGTTTGGAGACGACATAATACGGTCCGTGATTCTCTGGCGTAAATTCCTCAATTCCTGGGCCCAACTGAACTGACTGATGCGGCGTGCTTGTTTGAGTTGCTGCAGGTCCTCCCGAAAACCCCGCGACATGGAAAACGACCCTTGTGCCAGAAGAACCAATGCCAAGATCAAAATAACTCTTGATAGCCGTGTTTGCATGTGGCCAATCCTTTCTCTTGATGAGAGGGCATAAACACCCGCCCAACCTCGGCGGGCGTTGTATTTCCGCCTTCAATCTGAATGCTGTACTGTTACTTTATTAGCGTGGAATTCCTTGAAAATCAAAGACGGCGAGATAGGTCGGCAAAGAGAGTCTCGTTGACCTTGATCCTGCCGGACGTCAGCATATCGTTTTTCACTTGCTCCAGGTATGCGCTGTAGACCTGGTCTCTCCTCTGAGAAAGCAGCATTTCCCGCACTCCATCTCTGGCCTTTGCATACTCTTCGGGGTTGACGGGAGTTTTCTCCTTGAGCCGAACCACTAGATGTTTCTGACCCATCGGGATGGGCTGACTAATATCGCCCGGCTGGGCAGAAAAAGCAAAGCCGTCGATGGGTTCGCTGGATCCCAGATCTGGTATATTGCCCTTTCGTGGAAAGGCATCGCTCGTTTTCATTGTGAGCTTCAGCTCTTTGGCCAATGCTTCCAAGCTCGTTCCAGCTTTGGCACGGCTGGCAACTTCCTGGGCTTTGCTTCTTGCCAGATCGACAGCTTTAGTCGACCGATAGTCCTCCTCTACCCGCGCCCGCACTTCGGCAAAATCGGGAATACGAGGAGCCTTGACCTCCTCAAGTTGAGGAATCCCGAACCCGCTTGGAATCCTCACGGGGGCCGCGATTTCCTTGGGCTTCAAAGAGAATACCCGATTCGAGAAATCCTGAGAACTGCCTAGAGCCGGAACAGGACTCCCCGCCGAAAAGAACCCCGTATCCTGAATGGGAAGCTTGAATTCGACTGAGACCTGATCAAGTGTCTGATTGTTCTTGATCCGAGCATATACCCTGTCGGACAAGTCCTGGGCAGCCTGCTCTGCTTTCCGCTGCAACAGGCTATTTCGAATAATATTGACGACTTCCTCGAACTTTTGAGTGTGGGCAGGTTGTCTATCCAAAACCTTAATGATATGAAAACCATATTGGGTAGTGACCAAGTCGCTGATGGCCCCAACCCCCAGACTGAATGCGACTTTCTCGAATTCCGGTACCATCTGACCACGACCAAAAAGGCCCAGATCGCCCCCAGCGGCGGCAGAGGAATCTTGAGAATACTTCTTGGCCAGTTCGGCAAAATCAGCTCCATGCTTGGCTTGCAGTAGGACTTCGGTGGCCTTTTCCTTAATTTTCTCGACGTCTTGTGGCGCCTTAGCTTCTGTCTTAAACAGGATATGAGCTGCACGCACTTTTTCAGGGAGTTGGTAGGTCTGGAGATTTTGCTGGTAATAGTTCTTGAGTTCCGCCTCCGGAATCTGCAGAGTCTCCCGAATCTTGGTGCCGTCAATCAGAAGATATCTGACCCTGCGCTGCTCCGGAACCCGGTAGTTTTCCTTATTGGCTTCAAAGTAACTCTTGAGGCTGGGATCTGTGACCGACACAAAACTCACAAAATCTGCGGGTGTGAACAAAACGTAATCGATCTTCACCTTCTCATTACGATCGCGGTATTCGGTTTCCACTTCTTTATTTCCCACGGAAACAGCGTCGGTTATTAGATTGCGGAGCTTATCCTGGATGATCTCCATACGGACGCCATCTTCAAATTCCTCGATAGTCATCCCGTTTTGACGGAGTATGGCCTCGTAGCGGTTCATCATGAAGCTGCCGTTTTCTACGAAGTAAGGCAAAGAGAGGATTCGCTGTTGAATTTCCTTGTCTGTAGCATCGATGCCCAACCGTCGGGCTTCCACAAGAGTGATCTCTTTGGTAATCAATTGGTTCAGGATTTGCTGATCCAACTGGAGGGATTTGAGGAACTGACGATCATAAGGAACGCGGCTATTGCGCAGGAAGCGGTGATAAGCTTGCGAAAACTCTGTCCCGGTGATTTCAGTACTCCCAACCTTGGCAAGAGTTGAACGGTCCAATCCCCCGCCCCACACCCCCCCAGACAGTCCGGGGATCAAGTAAGCAACCAAGCCGAGGATCAGCGGGACCAAGAGGAGACCCAGGAACAACTTCTTCTCCCGGCGCATGATGTCGAGAATCATAACGGTTTTGAATCTCCTTCAACCAGAAATCTGAGCCCGAGTGCAAGATCGTACCCACAGGAGGCGAGCAACAACTGAGATTACCTTTTGCGTGGCTACAAAGCAATGAAAAATCTCTTTAAGTAATTCTATGAATAATGGCTTAAATGACCGAAATATATCTTGTGGGGGACAGGTAGTGTTTGAGTCGCTCAATGCAGCTATGCTAAATTAGGCGGGTTAACCAGACGGCGATCTGAGGCCCTTATAAATCTATAGCCTCTTGAAATTTCTGGAGTTATGGAAGCCAAGCCGGTCCGAAGCAGGCGATTGACCATCTATTGGTTCACGGTGAGTTATAAGCAGGTCTTCCTGTGGGTATTGGTGGTCTTTGCAGTTGCAGCCTTAGGCGGTTTTGCACTCTTTCGTGACTACGTGCTTGCACAGTATCAACGGCTGTTCGCCCCTGAGAAGGAAGCCCGAGCGAGCTCTCTCATCCGATCTGGTCGTTTTATCAGCATTGCCGGTTCCGTTAAGGTTAAAAAGGCCAATGCAGTGCAGTGGGTGAGTGCCGACTCCAGAATGGCACTCGAGGCTGGCGACTACATACAAACTTCTTCGGATTCTTTTGCCAATATCGTTTTTCCTGAGGGAACAACTTACAAAATGAAAGCGGATTCCCTCATTGTGGTTCAGGAGAATTCAGAAGATCCCCAGACCCTGGCCCGAAAGGTCTCGGTGCGTGTCAGTTCGGGGGCTATTGATCTTTCCACCGCCAAGCGGGAGGTGGCGGCTTCGCGCTCACAGGTCTCCGCCGCCACAGCCACAGCCCAAGTAGAGCAGGATTCCCGAATGGCGGTGCAATCCAACCCCAACCAGAGGAGTGCGAATTTCGTCGTGCAAAGAGGGGCGGCGAAGCTCCAAGTAGGGAGCGAG
>DATKMG010000524.1:0-13143 GCA_035541995.1 Terriglobia bacterium | reverse complement strand
CCAATCGAGCCGCTCAGGCTCAGTTCGTTTCTTGGGTGTTCTCTCCTGCGAAAACCCGAAGGCTTTGAAACCTACGCTTTCGGCTAGGTTGATATAGTAGGTTTCGTCTAGGATGCGATAGTGACCGAGTGTTTTGCCGATCATGAAGCCTCCTGGCGCCGCAAAGCTCGCCGTGGGCACTGATCACCCAAACAATCGCAGGTTGACCTGGAAAACTCCGAAACGAAACACCCTGGGACGAACCATTGGATTCATGGTCGCCCTCTTATCTATGGACGGCAAACAAGAAAAGGCAAATGGGAAAGAGACACCAACTGACCTTATGTTACTCTCATCAAAAGTCCGTTGGAAAGAACTTGCTGCAGGGGACAGCGATTCCGCATTCGTTGTTTGGAAAGAGGCGAATTGGATGAAAATGATCGAATTAGCTGGGTTGGTTGGGTTGGGGGAGGTTCGAACGGGCTTTTGGGGCCGAAGAGAGGACTGACGGCCGGTGCATAGGGGGGCTCAGGAAGGGCTGAAAGGACACGTCGGCCGAGACCTGAGGGTCTACGGCCATCTCAGTTGACGAAGGGCAAGAAAAATTAGAGAAAAATTAGGGTCAGCCCTTAAAGTTTAAATAATGGTGTTCATTATGTGTAGCAGGACCATGCATCGCCAATGAGGGCCTTACGGCTGCCAGCACGACGGGGCCTGATTGGGGACTCGCATTTACTTATGATGGCTTCGGCGACTGGACCGCCCATTCAGTTACCAGGGGTGAGAATTGAGGTTGCGCTGAAAGTGCAAAATATTGTAGCCCAGTGTTGCGCAGAGTGACGGCAGTCACCCGTGCCATCCTGGGGTTCCGGTCATTCAAGCTGAAGGTTACCTGAAGGGGAAGCACACGATTCCGCAGGGCAGAATTGTTGTCCCCTTCAGGGAACGCGAAAAGGATATTGGCAATTGACCCAGGGTAGTCCGTCCGCCGCAAGCGGACGTCCAACCCTGAGCTGGAATACGTTGTCCCTTCAGGACAACTAGAAGCTGGAAATTCCCTCCATTGGCTTCACCGGAAAGCCACCAGAGAGGCAGTTACCGGTGACCCTATCTGTTTGGAAGTCACCGTCTCCAGCATCAATCCGGCCAACAACCGCATCAGCAGTTCCAGCCACACCTACGACTCTAACGGGAACTTGACGGCCATGCCCGGATCGACTGTCGTTTATGATATCGAGAACCGGACGGTGCAGGTGACCAGTTCGGGCAGTGAGTATTATGGCTATGATCCCTGGAACCGGGGAAAAAATCGACCACTATTGGAATTCTTGTCGTCGTGAGTAAGTGCAGCTTGGTTGGGAAGAGGTGCTTGTCTTAGCTTCGTCTTTCCTTGGCGACCGAGGGTTTGGCCGCCTTGCCCTCGGTTTTGGCATCTTTGTTCACTGCAGAGGCATTCTTGCTAATAAGTTCCTCGAATAAGGCAGCGTCCTCCGGATTCTCCCAGCTATGAACAAGTGCTCCGCTTTCCTCCTTGGAGAAAATCAGCTTAGACCTTTCCTCATCAAAATCGACTCGAACCAGATCGCCGAGGGAGACCTGGCTTGTGGCTACTAAATTCGATAGTGGATAGACCAAGTGACGCTCTAAGGCGCGTTTCAAATGACGAGCACCGTACTTGAGATCGGTTCCTTCTCTGAGAAGGAATTCCTTGGCTTTTGGCGTGCACTTGAAAATGAATTTCCCTTCCCCACGGGAATTCAAGATCCGATCCTGGATCATTCCCAGTTCAATACTGAGAATCTGTTGAAGATGCTCTGCCCTCAAGGTCCTGAAGACTACTACCTTGTCTATCCGATTCATAAACTCCGGCGAGAACTTCTTTTTGGAAGCTTCCAGCGCGGTTCTATAGATCTTCTGATCGATCTCCGACTCACCTGATGCTGTGGAGGGGGGAGGAGCAAAACCGATGCTACCCGAAATGAACTCACTCATCTCTGCAGCACCCAGGTTGCTAGTCATGAAGACAATCGTTCGGCTCAGATCCACACGTCGGTTGTCGCCCAGGGTTAAAGTAGCCTTGTCAAGAATCCCCAGCAGCAACTGCCAGAGAGCCTCATTTGCTTTCTCAATCTCATCAAATAAGAGGAAGGTCAACTTCAACCTATCAGTATGGTATTGATCGATGGCTTCCTGAGTAAGGAGCGGCGGAGTCTCCCGGTGCCCTAAGTATCCAGGAGGGGAACCAATCAGCTTGGCAATCTCGTGGCTGTGCTGGAACTCGGCACAGTCGATTTTGATGACAGCCCTGGAATCGCCAAAAAGGATCTCTGCGCCAGCTTCGACAACACGTGTCTTTCCTGAGCCGGTAGGCCCAAGAAAGAGGAGATTTCCAATGGGCTTGCCAGGAGACGCCATTCCAGACAAGTACACTTGGTAGAGGCTAGTGATGCGCCTTACCGCCCTCTCCTGCCCCACTACCTTGGCCGATAGTTTCCTTTCGAATTCCTCTGCCTCAGGACTTCTGATGCTTGGATCCAATAGGATGCGTTCAATCATTTATAGAACCAATCCGCCCGCTGTGGTGTTCCCAGGATTCTACAGGTACTCACTTAGCTATATCGTTTATCGAAAAGCAATTCTTTAGTAATCCCACAAGCCCCCTTAGTTTTATGATCGTTCCCTAGGGGACAACCACTTGCCCCAATAATCTTAGATCCTGTCTGCAATTAGAAAGTTGCTGATGGCAATTAGAAAGTTGCTAATGCTTCGGGCAACCTAAGCCGAGAGGGTCCTCAACCCCAATTTTATTCCATAATTTCATTGTACAGTATCCTTATCCTTACCTGACCCGAAATCAGGTGTTTTTTGTTGATCTTGTGAACGATCCTCGCTCCCACAAGAAAAGGTGGGCTCATATGATCATGAAAGACAACCTTAGAACCATTAGTTTAATCTTATTACAATAGTCGGGATTTTCGAAAGGGGTGCCTTGCTTTGCGTTTTTCCTCGCTCCAATTCTCGGGTTTTATAGTGTTTGCGCTGGTTGCAGTTTTCGCGCGGAGCAATGTAGGATACCCCAAACCTGCCGACGCCAAGAAGACGAACAAATCTTGTGTGTACTGCCACACAAAGTATGGTTCCAAGGAACTGACCGAAGCTGGTAAGTACTACAAGGCCAACGGGACTCTCGAGGGCTACAGGCCCAGCAAGTAGCCACTCAATGAGATCTCCCAGAAACTGCGAACCGGAAACCCCCGGCAATCATGAAGGATCTTTATGAAAATCCGTCCCAATTGTCTAGAACATTTTCTGGCTATCAAGGAGGATTGTGACCGGTCCCTCATTAACGGAGAATACTCGCATCATCTCTCTGAAAATCCCAGTCCTGGTGGTAACTTGACGCCCACGGCACTTTTCGACGAAATACTCAAAAAGTGATTTGGCGACTTCCAGTCCTGCAGCCTTGTCGAATGAAGGTCTCTTGCCGCGTCTGCAATCTCCGTAGAGCGTAAACTGGGAGACTACCAGCAATTCCCCTCCCACCTGACCCAGTTCCAGGTTCATCTTTCCTGGCTTATCCTCGAAAATTCGGAGCCCAGTGATTTTGTCCACTAAATAGTCAGCGTCTGATTTCCGGTCATCCTGATGTACCCCAAGGTATACCAATAGGCCATGGGAAATTGCGCCAACAACGGCGTCACCTACAAGCACTCTGGCTTCACTGACTCGCTGAATAACGGCTCGCATCGGTAGCGGATTCCTCAACCATCATTACTCACCCAATTCCCGATTTCTGCTTAATTGCAAGAGAATGCTGAACAAAAGGGACCCCTATGTCAAGATTAACCTTCGAGCGGCAATAGACTGGACTAGACTGCCTGGAGTCCCAAACGGGAGTTGCACACTGCGCATGCCATGCACTGCACCTCACTCTGATCAATCGAGAAATACCCGCGTCCGCATTAGGGCTTGAGATAGAGTGGGTTTTCAGGTAAATAAGGGAGTTTGTCGAGAGCGACTTTCGGAATTCGCCCCCAACGTCAGAGAGTGCCATGTCCAAGTTCAATGGGCTTATTGGCTTTGTCCTCTTGCTGGGATTAGCGTTCCTTCTATCGTCCGACCGCCATGCGGTGCGCTGGAAGATCGTGGCTTGGGGGATAACACTCCAAGTGTCGTTTGCTTTTTTGGTTCTTAAGGGGGGCTGGCTAAGTGATAGCTTGGCCTGGTTTCCTCTTTCTTTCTTCGGTTACACCGTCTTGCTCTTGTTTGAATGGGCGCTCCTCCGATGTTTGTCCAAGACACAACTCTCGCGATTGGGCATGTTGCCACGTCTTTTCCAAACAGTTTTCGGCATTCAGGTTCTGTTTGGGATTGTTAGGTACGATCTACTCTCTCACTTCCTTTTGCTTATGCGACAGATTGTAAACCGATTAATCGCCTATTCCGGAGAAGGGGCTCAATTCGTGTTTGGATCTTTGGGAACGGAACGGGGGGAGAACTCCGTGGGCTTTGTTTTTGCTTTTCAGGTCTTGCCAACCATCATCTTCGTGGCTTCTATTTTCGCCATCCTATACCATCTTGGAGTTATGCAGCTCGTCGTAAAATGGGGTTCGAGACTGATGACTAGATTCATGGCAACAAGTGGCGCCGAATCAGTATTAGTTGCAGCTAGTGTCTTCATGGGGCAGACAGAAGCACCGCTGACGATCAAGCCCTATCTTGCTGAGATGACCCGGTCGGAACTGATGACCATTATGACCGCTGGGATGGCACACGTTTCGGGTGGTATTATGGTGGCATATGTACTGGTTGCCCGGGTTGACGTCGCCCACCTGGTGACTGCAGTGATCATGACCGCTCCCGGAGCAATCATGATTGCGAAGATCATGGTTCCGGAGACAGAAATCCCAAAAACTCGTGGCGATGTGCAGGTAGATATTCCGCGTACTGACGTGAATTTGGTAGATGCCGCTGCCCGCGGAGCCTTTGAGGGTGTTCAGTTGGCAATCAACGTAGCCGGCATGCTGGTCGCGTTTATTGCCCTGGTTGCAATGATGAATGGAATTTTGGGGGTTGCCCACAATGGCCTCTTGGCCGCAGCTGGTCGAGTCAGTTCTGTGCAGCCTTTCTTTGGGTTATTAGCCCGTTATTTCCCCAATAGTCTCCAGGATATTTTGGGCACAGTTTTCAGGCCAATTGCATGGTCAATGGGTGTCACTTGGAAGGACTCTTCACTGGTGGGTTACCTTCTTGGTACCCGAATGGTTCTCAACGAATTTGTCGCCTTCGTCCAATTGGGCCAGAATGGGGGGCAACTCGAGACTCGTTCGTTTGTAATCTCAACCTTTGCCTTATGTGGGTTCGCCAACTTCGCATCTATCGCGATCCAAGTGGGTGGAATCGGTGCCTTGGTACCTAACCGCCGTCACGATCTTGCAGCCCTTGGAATTAAAGCCATGATTGCAGGAACAATCGCTAATTTTCTTTCCGCCACGATAGCCGGTATGATCCTGTAATCTGCCTGGGTCTGGCAAGCGCGAACCTGAGTCCCCCAAATATGATTTTGATATATAGTCAACGTTGACCGGTTTTTTGCCGAAGGGGTAGAATGAGGTGGTGGAGTTACGCTCGAGGTAATACTAACATGCTGTGTTTCAGGCCGAGTTTTTTTTCCTTGATGTTAGTCGGGTTCGCGCTTTTCCTGAGCAGTCTGGGTCTGTCACAAGCACCATCGGAAAAGACGGGGCCTTCGGATTCAACTCGCCTTCAAACGGCAAAATCCTTGACGGACAAGACTGAGAAATCTGACAGTCAACCTGAGAACCTGGTCGTCAATGTGGATTTGGTCAACGTTTTGTTCACGTTAACCGATCGCAAGGGTAAGTTGGTAACCGATTTAGAGAAATCTGATTTTCATCTTTTCGAAGACAACCGAATGCAGACCATTACCAACTTTTCACGAGAAACTGATCTCCCATTGACTATTGCTCTTTTGATAGACACTAGTACCAGCATCCGAGACAAATTCAAGTTCGAGCAGGAGGCGGCAATGGATTTCCTGGCCCGAACTCTTCGACCGAAGAAAGACAAAGCTCTCCTCATCTCATTCGATTCCGCCATAGAACTAGTGCAGGATTATACCGACGATCCGGCCCTGCTCCGCAAGGCAATCAGTCAGATCCGCCCCGGAGGCGGTACGAAACTGCTGGACGCCATATACCTGGCGTGTCAGGAAAAGCTGAAAGCCGAAGCAGGAAGAAAGATCATGATTCTCATTAGTGACGGTGATGACAATCTGAGCTTGGAAACCGTCAACTCCACTCTTGAAATGGCCCAAAAATCAGACGTCTCCATTTACACAATCAGCACCAATTCCAGTGGTTTTTTTGGCATCAGTGCTCCGAAGTCAGATAAGCTGCTTAAAAGGCTCGCGGATGAAACGGGCGGCAGAGCTTTCTTTCCGTTCAAAGCCGAGGATCTTTCCCAGAGCTTTCAAGACATTGGTGCGGAGTTACGGAGCCAGTATTCCTTGGCATATCGCTCATCCAACACCAAGCGCGACGGGACCTTTAGGGCGATTCGAATCGAAACCGAGCGCAAGAACCTCAAGGTCAAGTCCCGTAGGGGCTATTACGCTCCCAAAGGTTAACAAGCGGGGATGCTCCGACTACGCGGAGAAATGGTTTTAAGGTTATTGCTCCTCTGTTTACTAGGAGGTAATGCTGCCTCATCTCCCTTGAATTCGGTCAAGGAGGATGACCCAAGGAGTTCCCCTCAGACGCTCGCTATTCAAGGCTCAAAGGTCAACATCAACCGAGCCACTTTTGAAGAACTTCAGGCTTTGCCGGGAATTGGCCCGGGGATGGCTCAGCGAATTGTGGAATACCGAAAGAAAAATCCTCCATTTCGAAAGGTTGAAGACCTTTTGATTATCAGGGGGATCAGTAGAACAAAACTGGAGAAGCTGCGAGATCGGGTTAAAGTGGAGTAACAGAACGGCCTCTCTAAATCGACGAGTGTTTTACGCTACTGGTGTTTCCTATTCTTCCAAATAATGGATCTCGGAAATCTCACGGAGCTTTACGGCTGCCAGTTCGGGGGTCACATCCCGCTGTAGCTCTGCAGTCATTTCGTAACCCACCGTAAATTTCCTGATTGTGGCCGAGCGTAAAAGAGGCGGAAAGTAAACTCCATGTAATCGCCAATAGGAGTGCTTTGCCCCATCGGTGGGCCTACCGTGCCAACCCATAGAGTAAGGGAACGAAGTCTTGAAGAGATTATCGTATTTGGTAGTCAGGCGCTTGATAACGCCGGCCAGAGCCTCTCGCTCCTGATCACTGAGTGCTGCCAGATCTGAGACCAGGCGTCGTGGGATGACCATGGTCTCGTACGGCCAAACGGCCCAGAATGGCACAAGACACACCCAGTGTTCATTCTCACAAACTATGCGTTCGCCTTTTCGGCTCTCAATCTCGAGGTAATCCCCCAACAAGTCCTTCTTGTGCTGTCTGAAGTACCTCTTCTGACTCACCAATTTCTTTGCAGGTACCGTGGGTACATGGGAAGCCCCCCAGACCTGGCAATGGGGGTGTGGGTTGCTGCAGCCCATCATTGCACCCTTGTTCTCGAAGACCTGAACATAATTGATGTCGTCCCTCTTTCCCATGCTTTCGGTCTCCGCAGCCCAAGTGTCGATCACGAGCCTAATGGCAGCAAGGTCCATGCAAGGCAATGAGAGATCATGCCGAGGGGAGAAACAAATAACGCGGCAGACCCCAGCCTCAGAATGAGCCACAATCAGACCCTTCTCATCCAGTCGCCAGGAATCACTATATGGAAGCAACGCGGCAAAGTCGTTATCGAATACGAAGGTCGACTCGTACTTGGAGTTTCTCCCTCCTCCCGCTCGGGCGTTGCCAGGGCAGAGATAACACTTCGGATCATAGGGCGGCACGATCCCTTTATCCTCCCCCTCCAGCTGTCCGTGCCAGGGCCTCTTGATTCGTTGAGGGGAGCATAGTATCCATTCGTCGGTTAATGGGTTGTATCGCCTGTGCGGTAATTCGGAAAGATTAACCACGGTTGCTCCTCCTTAGGACACGAATCAAGAACGAGAAAAACGTTAACCTCGAGTCAAATATACTGTCAAGTCGCATGAAGATCTTCCCGAGAATACTATATTAGTTTCCGGTACTCCTGTAGTCTAGAACCCCTTGATTCCATATCCAGAGTGCCAATGCGGCGAAAGCCACAGCCATCACGGGGACCATGGCAAAGTAAGAGTGGTATTCCCCACGTCCCAGGAAATGAGTTGTGGGGTAGAAGGATGCAAAGGCAAAAGGTATGATCCAACTGAGCAGGAATTGAAGAAAAACGTTGTAGATACTCGTCGGATAACGGCCAAACGGGATCATGTTGTAAATCGGCGGCGTGATCCCGATCCGATCCTCGAACCAGAAACTAATGCTGGTTAGGATGACAAAGACGCTCAGATACAAGACGACACCGCATCCCAAAAATAGTGGAAATATCAAGAATTCCAGGATCCCCATCCGGAGATTCAGCCTCGATGCCGCATAGAGCAGAAGGAGAAAGCCGGTGATCACCTCTTGGAACGACTCGATTCGAAATGTTTCGAAGAGAATCTGGAATAGAGAATTGATTGGGCGAGTGAGGACCTGGTCAAACCTGCCTTCCATGATATAGCGCTCGCCAAATTCGTAAAGGTTCAGGCTGACCACATTAAAGAAGCCGAGCGAGATCAGGGAGAACCCATAGATAAACATCAGCTCCTCGAACTTCCAGCCTTGAAGCGAGTTGACCCGACGAAACAAGATGAAGAGAAAGCCAAAGCTCGCCACTGTCGCGGAAAAACTGGACAACAGGGCTATGAGGAAATCCCCTTTGTACTCCAGTCGCGACTTCAGGTATTGCAGAAAGTAGGAGATCAGAATTGAGAAGTATCGCATAAACGGCCGGGCAATGGCGCCCGGGGTCTCCACGCAGTCATTGGGTATACCCACTCCCCCGGTGGTCCACCTGGAATCATTTGCCTTTTTCTTTCCAGCCCTGTCCTCTGCGTTTCCCTTCCAATCCCAGTGCCCCGGACACCTGGGAACGCGAAACCTGCTCAGCCACCCTGGATGGTAATCCTGCGCATAGCGCGGAACCAAAGCCAATGCCCCAGCAGCAATAGGATGACGACCCACGACAATTCCAAAAACAGGGTTCTGCATAGGTCGTATCCCTGCAACTTCCCCATATAGATCAGCAAAGGAGTGTAGCTGATGTACTGGAACGGCAGCCAGTTGGATATCTTAATCATCGGGTCAGGAAAGAAACTGACAGGAATCACCAGTCCTGAGAGAATCTCGACCAGAAAATACTTGGCACGAATAAGTCCCAGGATCGAGTTTAGATAGACTGCGCAGGTCCCCACCATGAAGTTCAATCCTGCAAAAATCGAAAATGAAAAAAACAGAGCGACCAGAAATGCAGCAAAAAACGGGAGTGACGCTGGCGCACACACAGGATAAATCGCCAGGATGACCAGCGCAGTGGGGACCGTAAACATACCCAGGCGGAAGCAGGATTCTCCGGCAGCCTGGGAGATCATTGCCCACTGGTAACTGACGGGGCGTATCAGCCTAGCAGCAATGTGACCCTGGACTATGTCATTGGCCATCTCCCTGTCGATGTTATTGAAATAAAAAGTCCGAATTATCCAGCCAATGGCCACGTAAGTAATCATCTGTTCAAAGCTGAATCCCTGGATTTCCCCCCCGTGGTGAAAGAGGGCCTTCCAGATAAAATAGTAGACTGTCACATTGACCATGTAGGTCGCGATGCCCGTGAAATAACGTAGGCGGTAGGCCAGAATCTGTAGGAAAGCAATCCGGGAGAAAGCAAAATAAGGGGTAAAAAACTGATTCAATCAAGGCCTCCGCGGCTATAAATCTCACGGACGATTTCCTCGATAGTAGTGTCTTCCAGAGACAGGTCCTTGACCGGGAGACTATTGATCAACCCCCTGACGAGTTCGGCTGAGGCAATCGCGTGTTTGTCAAAAATGAATTGGTAGTGCATCTCGTCCAATTGCTTGAATTCGACCTCAGGGGGAAGCTCAACTCTTAAATTGTATAAGGGGGCAGGCTCTCTGAGTTCAAGTAGAAGTTGCGACTTGCATGCCAGGCGTTTTCGGAGTTCATCGAGCCTCCCGTCGAACAAGATCTTGCCATGATCGATAATAATCACCCGTCGGCACAATTCTTCGATATCTGAAAGGTCATGGGTGGTCAACAGGACTGTTACTTTCAGTTCTTGGTTGATCCGTCGCAGAAACTGACGGATGTTCTCTTTGGCCACAACATCAAGACCGATGGTTGGTTCGTCCAAGAAGACAATCCTGGGACTATGGAGCAAGGCTGCCGCTAGGTCGCAACGCATCCGCTGTCCCAGACTCAGTTTCCGGACTGGAGTATGGAGTAGCGGTTTCAAGTCTAGCACCTGCTCGAAAGTCTCCAAGCGCGACTGGTAGTCTCGTTCCGGGATTCCATAGATCTTCTTGAGCAGATGGAAAGACTCAATTACCGCGATGTCCCACCAGAGCTGAGTGCGTTGCCCGAATACAACTCCGATCGTGCGTGTATAACTGCGGCGTTCCTTAAACGGCACAAAACCATTGGAGAGAACTACACCGCCCGTGGGCACCAGGATTCCAGTGAGCATCTTGATTGTCGTCGACTTTCCTGCCCCATTAGCGCCTATGTAACCCACCATCTCGCCGGTTTCGATCGAAAAGGAGATGCCATCGACCGCCTTTAGTTCTCTGTACTTCCGGACAAAGAGATTTTGGATTCCTCCCCAAACTCCTTCCTTCCGGTCGAACACTTTGAAGACCTTACTAACATCGCGGACTTCGATTAGGGACATGCCGAGCAGTCTTTTCTAACGGGTATGGTCCGGCGTCACAGGTTGCAGGGAAGCCACAGCATAAGCTGCACACCCTTCCAATCGACCAATTGCTCCTAATCCTTCGTTGGTGGTCGCCTTGACTGAAATCCTGGCAATTTCAATTCCAAGAGCCTCAGCCATTGCCTGGCGCATATCTGATATGAAGGGGAATATTCGGGGACGCTCCAGAACTAAGGTAGCATCAACATTTGTGATTTCATAATTCTCGGCCTGGAGCAAGTTCTTTACGGTACGTAGAAAGGTCAGACTCGAAGCATTTTTGTACTGCGGATCATGATCTGGGAAGTGATGACCGATATCGCCAAGGGCTGCCGCACCTAGCAATGCATCGCAGATTGCATGGATCAACACGTCCGCATCCGAATGTCCCCTGAGGCCAAGCTCAAACGGGATCACAACTCCGCCCAGCACGAGTCTTCGGTCTGGTGCAAAACAGTGGATATCATATCCAAATCCAATTCGCATCTTCTTAGCCGATGTGGAAACCTGAGAAGCAACCGCGAGGATCTTTCCAGATCACTTTCACATCCGTGACATGGGCGGAACGCGGTCCAACCCGGACTTCCTGGATTAAAGACTCCACTGCATCCTGCTCACCTTCCACTTCGATTTCCACGTCTCCATTATAGAGGTTCCTGACATGGCCCTTGATTCCAAACCCTGAGGCCCGGCGATGTACAAAATAGCGGAATCCAACCCCTTGAACCAATCCAGTCACGATGATATTAGCAGCTACCTTCATGAAACTTCACCATCAAGCCGGGATGACAAAAGAAAGACTCAATGGCCAATCTGCCCCGAAATTTTACTTCCTTCGTCACTCCAGTTGCCAGAATTCGAGCAATCCCGCTTTTTACCAAATGGAAAAATAAAATCCGAAAGCTCGGAGGTTAACAATCCCACAACGATAATCGCCCCCCCTGCTGCGCCAAGGCGTCCTATGTTTTCGTTCTCAATTGAATAAGCTAGTACTGCCGAAATCACGGGTTCCAACGAAAATATGATCGCCGCTCGAGTCGGGGTCGTGTCTTTCTGGTAGCGGGTCTGGAGCGACAAAGTCACCAAAGTGGCGAGAATAGAGAGGTAACCAATTGACAAAGCCAAACTTAGAGTCAGCTTAAAATGCGGTTGTTCCCAAACTAAAGCACAGACACACGCAAGGCCGATTGTGACAACCATCTGCAGGAGGGTCAATTGGGAAACGTCGTACGCCTTGGTGAAAATATCGAGATAGACAATGTAAAGTGCAAACAGAATCGCGCAAACCAGGGTCAAGACGTCGCCCCGGTTGAATTCAGCTCCTTGAGGGGAAGTGAGGAGAAACAGGCCAACCGAGACAAACAAGACACCGATCAGATTGCCAATCTTAGGAGGCCTGCGTTCTATGACTAGTTGGAAAATCGGCGTAAAGACAACCAACATTCCAGTGATAAAGCCCGACTTCGAAGCCGTAGTGTATTGCAGACCCACTGTCTGGGCTGCAAACCCGGCAAATAATAGGAGTCCCAAGATCAAGCCCTTCACAACCACTCCGTGGTCGAACTTCAACAGTGATCGATAGGAAAAGGGGAGAAACAGGAGGGCAGCAATTCCAAAGCGTATGGCCACCATCAGGAATGGGGAAGAATCCACCAAGCCATGTTTGACGACGACAAATGTCCCCCCCCAAACGAAGGTACAGGCAAGAAGATAAAGTTCTGCTTTGGTCTGTCTGCTAATCAACTCTTGTGGCGTAATATCAGACAAATCATCCTCATCTCAGAATAAACGCAAGTCCCCCCTGCGAGAAGCCGATGAAGCTCATAATCTCATGTAAAGACGACATTTGCAAGGATCCGGAACGGCTCGATCGTGCGCTGGTAGCTGGGTCTCACTCCGACAATTGGGAGAACAAGGAAGGTATTGTTTGTTGGGGTGGGGTGTAGGCTTTATGGATTGCAAGATGTTGATGAACAAGGTGGGAGTCTTCAACGGTCTTGGCCTTAAAGTATTCTAGCCGCTCCATGTTTTCATTATCCACGCTGGTAATACGCTGAATGAGGTCATTGGCTTCTATACGCAATAGCTCGAGTTCGCGCTTCTGAGTGGAGGAATACCTGGATAGAACCTCTTCCTGTGAGCAGAGACAGGCCCCGAGTCGGTCAACATGACCCCAAAGAGCCTCGACAATTGATTTCTTTCGAGCCACTA
>DATKMG010000523.1:0-26278 GCA_035541995.1 Terriglobia bacterium | reverse complement strand
AAGATCAAAATCAAGCGACTTCTAAGGCCCATGCCAACCTTTATTGTTTCATGCTTACAATCGCCATCCTGGGACTAGAGACCGAATATGGAGAAAGGTCCTTGCCCCCGTAGGTGGCTATGACCTTGAGCCCGACCTTCTCCAGCAAGTCTTCCATCTCAGCATGAGTGTAGAGTTTGATGTCGTACTCCATGGTGCGGCGCTGCTCTTTTTCCAGGATGATGCGCTGTGTATGGATTCTCGAAGTATGGGCATTGAAGCTCACGTCTTCCAAAGTAAAAAAGTCCGGATCCGCCTCCTCCCAACGACGAGGCTGGGATTCAATCTTGTGTATTGTCCAATCCCGATTGACTGTTTCCAGTAGGAATGTTCCACCCTTCACCAAGGATTGGGCAACGTTCTCAAGGACCTTTAGATTTTCTTCATCCAAGAAGTAGCCAAAGCTAGTGAAGTAGGAAAAGGCAACATCGAAGCGATTTACGAAATAGCTTTCCCTCATGTCCCCCACCAGGAATTCAATGTTGCTTAGTTGAGCATCGCGAGCGCCCTGCCGCGCCATTTCGATGAACCGCGGGGAGAGATCCAAGCCCACGACCTGGAACCCCCTTTTAGCCAGTTCCAGAGCGTGCCTTCCATGTCCACAGGCAACGTCAAATACCTGGCCGTTGGGCGGGATTCGTGCGACTGAGACAATGAAATCCACTTCCGATGAAGTGCGGTCGGCTGTGAATGTTCGAAAATACACCCGGTCATAATCCTTGTTAAACAAATCCTCGTACCAAGCCATTTTCCCACTCCGAATTCAGACGAGCCAGGGCTGCTGAGAATAGGTGTCGGGAAATCCGAAAAGAACGCTGGGACCACTTGATGCGTTCAAGAACTTACCTCGAATTGGTTCTAAAATAAAGGGGAATTCCTTCGGGAGGTGCATCGCCCGTAGGCCGACAATGCTTTCAGGAATCGGGGAAGCCTTTATCTCGTCGGCTATCTTGAGAGAAACCTTCAAGAGAACTCGCCTCATGAGCTATCTCATAAAGCCTGCCTACTTCGAACAGGATCTGCTCGCAATGCTCTTTGTAATATGGTGTTAATTTCCCTAACCTTGAAAAGATGGATTGCACTTCAGCTTTGATGTGGTTTAATGGGTCCTCCAACAACCCGAATAACTCGCGGCAGTATTGTCGTCGCAACGAGTCGACCTTGCGGTAACCCTCACATTGAAGGAGATTGGTGAGGACTTTTGAGACGGCATCCTGGAGGATTCCGACCCGCTCCTGGTCCCAGGGTCCGAAGTCTGAATCCTTGTTGGCCAGGACAAGCACTCCGACCTTCTTCTGCTGTTGGTCGCTTAATGACTGAAGGAATAGGTTCTTGATCTCACCTGCTTTTAGCCACTGCTCATTTTGCGGCAAGGCTTCCTGGGTATTGATAATCAGATATTCCTGTTCTCTCAAAAGGCTTCCTAACGGGCTGCTTTGACCAATCTCTGCAGTCAGGACTCGTGGCGAGCCGTTCGAGAGGGCCCGACCAAATATCTGGCCTTTGAAGCATTGGTCGTCTGCAAAAGGGAAGAGCACCCCGGAACTGGTAGTGGAGAAAATCTCCCGCAGTGACTCGCTTAGTTTCTGGAGCGCGGACTCCATCGAATCGTCCGCCGAAAAGACCCCGAGAATCCGAGCCTTTTGTGAAACTGCCTCTATGTGAGCAGATATTGGTACTGGATCCCCTTCGAGAGGCGGTCGTCGGCTCTTATCGAGAGGCAATGTGCTTAAACCCTTTTGGATAGCTTGCAGGGAATCATTAAACTCGTTGAGCAAATCCCTCCAAATGCCCTGAGGGTTTGGGATGCTTGCCGACTCCAGGTCCAGACTGGCAAGGGCTGAGAATGCTTGGCCTAGCTGGCGGGAAGCCGATTCCATCCGCATCCGGGACCTATAGATCCACACCGCATTAATTAATATCAGGGAAAGCATCAAACCCATTCCGCATAGCAACCTGAGACTCTGGGAGTTCCATCCAGTGAGCGTCGCCGAGGTTGTAGCACTGGTTACAGGGCGAAGCAACAGGAGGCGAACCGGGATCCTCGTTACCGGGAAACCCTTCAATGCCCATCCTGCTTCCCAAACAAGGGCATCATCTTGACTGGCGATCTTTTTCAGAACCGGCTGAATATCGGCCGGCGCGCGCTGAAGGAACCCCTTCAAATCACCGGGCACGGAGCCGCCTCCGTGCTGGAGGAAGCGGATTTGGAGAGGCGAATTCATTCCTAGAATAAGCCCCTGGCCGTCAAGTATAAGGGCGAGTTCATCAGGCTCTTGGGCTCTTTCCATCAAGGGCGAGATGGCTTGATCGAGACTGAACTCAATCGCCACAACACCCTTATACAATTCATTGACATAAGACGGGACCGAGCAGTATGCAACCCTGTGAGACGCACTGCCAGCCCCGGACGGAAGAGTCCATATCGCTCTGCCTTTAGGGTTCTGGTCCGGAGCGGCTTTGGCAACGTACGGGAAATCTGTAACCTTGAAATCAGGTCTGAGTAACCCTTCTTTCACTCTCAGGTGATAGTCAAACCATGGAAAACTGCAAATCAAAGAATCTGTCGTGAAGAGGGTTATGGAACGATATTGCGAATGGGCATCGATGAGGGACTTGAATGTGGGTGACAGATATTCAGCCAATCGAAAATCGTGGAGAATCTCAGGGCTCAGGGTTACAGCAGCACTTAGGAGTAGAGTGGCATTACCGTCGTTCTTGGTGGGACCGTAAAGCCCAAGCAGGTCATCGTGGTCATACTCTCCAGGCTGAGGGGGCAGCCGATAACTCTCAGGATTAGAGAAGACATTGTTGACCAAGGATGCCATGATCCTGGCATCCTTTTCTGTCTGCTCCAGCTCGCTGTCAAAAAGGTCAAGGTAGGCCTTGGCTCGTCGGGACATACTTATTGGCAAGGGAGCTTGAATTGATTGCGGGGCTCCAGCTGCCGATCGATCGTGCCACAGCCAGAAGCCTAGCCAGAGTACCAGGGCTAGCCCACAAAGGACGTTCATAGCCAACAGTATTCTTGTGCCCAGCTCCGACTTCTCTTTGGATTTCATGACCTTGGACGAGTGGGAATTACCGGTACTCTATGGAGAGGAGTTTTGCAAATTCTCCCTACGAGCCCCGGTGATTACTGATATCAAACACCGCCAGGCTGGCAATTCTGGGACAACGGCCGTGTTAATGAAATTGCTCTATGGCCTTCTTAAATTGACGACGACGGACAAATTGCCGTCTTAACATGAGTGCGGGAACCGATCTCAAAGCGGCAAGACACTTGACCCGGGAGGCTGCCTCCACCGGGCGCCAGCAATGGCGGAGCGCAACAACCTCCTCGAAGCCGACATTTTCATATAGAAATCGGGATGTGATTACTCCTCGATCTTAGCCTCATCGACCAGCATCACTGGAATGTCATCCCTGATGGGATAAACCCGTTTGCACCTGGAACACTTTAGCCCATTGCCCTCCGGAGTCAAGCGTACAGGTTCTTTGCATAGGGGACAGACCAGGATTTCCAGCAATTCCGGGCTGATGGGCATAGGTCACCTCGCTATTTTTCAATGATCTCATCCATCTTGAAATTGAGATCATCCAGGATCTTCTTGTCCACTTTGTAGACGGTTGGCTCGCTACCGGTCTTCGCAAAGACCAGATCCTTTTCGAGTTTCCCCAGAGTGACCTGGATAACCCTCTTGCTCTTATCCGTCAATTGGATCTCGGCCGATGGCTTCGAGAAGGCGTATTGGGGATCCTGCAGGTTGGCATGGTCGATAATATCTTTGCCTTCCAGATCCTCTATCGGCCAGAAGACCTTGTAATCCAGGATGGCTTTACCTTTCTGAGCCTCTGGTTTCTCGACCTTCCATTTATCGTCGGCCCCCTTGGTGAAAACAAACTCTTTGTCGGGCAATTTCACGTCAACCTGGCTGAGATTTGCCCGCTCTATGCGCAGGATCTTTTTGTCCCTAACCTTCTTGGCATCGACATCGAGTTTCTTGAACAGGTCTTCCTTGATCTTGAAAACCTCGGGCTTGGACTCGTCTTTAGCATAGTAAAAGGTATCCACCTTTTTGCCGATGAGCAGAGTCTTCTTGGCCCGGTTCTCTCCCAAGAATACGTTCACCCGAACGTCAGGAGCATTCAACCCGTACGTTTTCAAGTCCTGGTCTGATGGCTGCAGAAATTCCTCAACCTTGGCCAACTCAAGATCACTGAGAATCGAGTCAATTTCGGAACGGTCCCCCCTGGCTTGGAATGGCTTCTTGATCATCCAGTTGTCACCGTTTTTCTCAAAGTCGAATTCCTTCCCCTTGACATCAATCGCCATCTCCTTTGCCTGGTCACGCTGGAATTCCAGGACCGACTTGTCACGAAAATCAAGTAGTTTCTTGCTCGCGTCGTTCAGCAGAGAGACCGGGACCACAACAACCTTGTTCTGACCGGGAACACGCGCAAACACAGAATACTCAGTGAAATCCTTCTGTCCGAGATCCAGCTCTTGAGTCTTCCCGTTGGCAAGCTTTGCCGAGACCCTGGTCACTATCGGATCCAGGCCGTAGTTTTTCCAGTTCGGATTGGGATCGTCGAGGGTTCTCTCAATTCGGGCGGAGGCAAAATCCGAGGCGAGTCCTTCGGCCGCATATTTGTCAGCTTTGGCTTTTACGGGGCTGACAACGTTCCAAACATCTTTGTCTTTCTGCAGGACAATCTCTCCATTCTCGGACTTAATGGTGAGCGAGGCGATGTCCTTATCTTCGATTTGAAAAAGCTTCTTGGCCTTCTCCTCTGCCTCCTCTCTTTTCTTGCCCCCCTTGATTTCGTAAAAATACACATAGGCGCCGAGGGCCGCAAAAATCAACACAGCGATACCAAGATTTCTCCATTTCATCGGCTACCTTCTCCTTATCCAAACGGCAATACCGACCACCAGCACACCGCCTGGCAGGAAAATCAAGCTCAGCCAGAACAGAATCCTGGATCGGGCCATGGTCATCTGAACGGTGCGGCTTTCCGGACTCTTAGGACGAATGGAAATGAGGTCCTCGTCCTCTGCCAGCCAGCTCACTGCATTCAATGCCAGATCTCCGTTGCGTTGCAGGCGGATGTAATTGTTGTCGGCAAAACTGGAGTTGCCAATCAGGACGACTCTGGCTTCTTTGCCGTATCGCTTCTCTTTTTCGTCCCCGGAGACCGTTCCCGTGCTGACCGCGCCGATAGCCACGGGACCTTTGATATCCTTGCCTTCGTTGTACTCTGCGGACCCGCTTTTGAGGTTCGTTTCTCCCCAACTGTTCTCCGAGGTCTTGAACAGTACTTTCGAGTTAAATTGCGAGTTCGTGTTCTCGACGGTCTTGACCGAGCGGGCCATGGGAAAAACGGTCATGGTATTGGTCATGTCTTTGGTCATTGGATGAGTCTCGTAGGTGGAGACCAGTGGTGCAGCGGGCCCCATTCCGAACAATTGGCCCAGTCCGCTGGAGTCCACCACAATGTCGTCGTCTACACCCAGTTTCCATTTCTTGAGCAAGTCGCCCAAGCCCACATCTGTGTCCGGGTCCACCATGATGAAGACCTTGCCTCCCGCGGCAACATACTTATCGATCACCGGGATCTCAGTAGGCAGCAGGGGCACTTTCGGTCCGGCAATAACCAGGACAGCACAGTCGTCAGGAATCGCCGGTTTCTGGGCCATGTTAAGAGGTTTAACTTCGTAGTTTTGATTCTCGATGGCCTTCTTCAAGGTAGCGTACCCTTTGGCCTCCCGATTTTCCAGGTCCGCTTCGTTGTGGCCCTGTAAGAAATAAACGACTTTGTTCTTCTCGCGAGTCACTTTAAGGATGGCATTCGTGACTGCCTCTTCCTGAGCAGATTCGACCTTCTCGTTCTTGTCTCCCGAAACAACGACCGTCTCACCGAAGCTTCGGACCTTGTACTGCTTAGCCAGTCCCGGATCCTTTTGAGGGTCGATCACCTTGTATTCAATTTTCGCTGCATTCAAATTCTTGTATTCGGTCAGCAAATCATCCCAAGAGGGGGTGTGCTCTTTGGCAAAGTGATAGATCTTGACATCATTCTTCAATCCCTTGACGATCTTTGCAGTCTGGTCTGAAAGGCTATAGAGCTGGCCCGTGGTCAAGTCAAACCGTTTGTGGTGTTTCTTACCCAAAAAGTCGATCAAACCCAGGATGCCAAGCACAATCACAATCATCACGAAGGTGTTGGTGCCATATTGGGTTGAGCGTTTGCCGAAACTCGCCTTGATCTGTTCGAAATTGAGGCCAATCCAAAGAACGGTCAATGCGGTTCCCAGATAGATGAGAATCTGAGTGGGGACGTTCCAAACATTTCCCACGTTGTAGTAGAGATATCCTCCGAGGACCAGAAGCGGTCCTAATCCCGAGATGTTCTTGAGCGATTTCATGAGATTTACTGCCTCCACCTAACAGATTCGACGGATCGATACGTAAGAAACAACCCGAAAAAGATGAGGCTTGAATAGATGATCAAGCTGGACGTGTCGATGACCCCTTTGGCAAAATCTTCGAAGTGGTTCAATACCGACAGATAGCTCAGCACCTCCTGCAGGGCGGTCCCTCCCGAGCGACCAGCCAGATCGATGACCCAGAGTATCAGGAAGGCTCCAAAGGTGATGGTGGCCGCAACGATCTGGTTTTCAGTCAGACTCGAGATGAACAACCCTAGAGCAATGAGCGCCCCCCCCAGAAGCAATAACCCCAAGTACCCGGAAAGGACGGGCCCTACTCCCATTCGGGGTGTACTATAGATCACTACGAGCCCCATGTATAACATCGTGGGAACCAGCATGAAGACAAAGAAGGCCAGAGAGGCCAGAAACTTCCCGGCGACAATCTGCAGATTCGTGATAGGTGAGGTCATCAGCAATTCCATGGTTCCGCGTCGTTTCTCATCTGCCAGGGCCGCCATGGTAATCATGGGGAGCATGAAGAGGATTACAGTACTGGTGACGCCAAAGAAATTGCGAGTGACTAAGGCCGGAACGTCGATGGAAGGAGGAGGCCCACCATACTGCTGCGACTGCATCATCGCGAACATGGAACGCTCAATGAAGATCGAGAGAATATTGTAGAAGAAGTATCCCGATATCACGAGAAACACGGTGAGCACCACGTAAGCGATCGGTGAAACAAAATAGGCTCTCATCTCCTTCTGAAAAATGGCTAGCACCGTTTTCATTAGCCACGTACCTCCTCTTCTTTAGTAGTGAGCTTGCGGAACACTTCTTCCAGACTCATGCTCAAGGTCCTCATCTCTAGGAGGTCGTAGCCATTCTCGACTATTTTCCTGGCAATCCTGCCGCGTAAGTCTTTCTTGAGTTCCGTTTCGACCAGAAACGAACAAACCTGATCCTCATCCAACCGCTGGGAGTCGACCTTTAGAACACCTTCAATCTCATTAATCTTCTCTTTGATCACCGATTCGGGCCCCTTGACTTCAAGACGGATTCTTTCGGCACCCTGGTATTGCCGGGTCAGATTCTCTGGTGTATCCACTGCAACAATTCTGCCTTCGGAGATGATGACTACTCGCTGGCAGGTCATGCTGACTTCCGGCAAGATGTGAGTCGAGAGAATGATGGTATGGTTACCCGAAAGGCCCTTAATCAACTGGCGGACTTCAATGATCTGGTTGGGGTCCAGGCCAATCGTCGGCTCATCCAGAATCAGCACCTGGGGATCATGAATGAGCGCCTGGGCTATGCCCAAACGTTGCTTGTAGCCTTTGGAAAGGTTCTTAATCAGCGTCCGGCTATATTGCCCGATGCTGACACGGTCTTTGACTTCATGGATTCGCTTCTTCCGTTCCGCCGGGCCGACCCCCTTGATTTTAGCGACGAAATCCAGATAGCTGTCGACCGACATTTCTGTGTAGACAGGTGGATTTTCGGGGAGATAGCCGATTCGACGTTTGACTTCCAGTGGCTTATCGAAGACATCGAACCCACATACGCGGGCGGTTCCCTCAGTAGCCGGAAGGAATCCCGTGAGAACCCGCATCGTCGTAGTCTTTCCTGCTCCATTGGGTCCGAGGAAACCCAGGATCTCTCCTTTCTCAACCCGGAAATTGATGTTGTCAACTGCCTTTACTGTCCCGTACCTCTTGGTGAGATGATCGACCTCAATCACACGACCTCCTTAATTCCTGCTGTTGAATTCCGCGCACGACTTAGCAATCAAACCAAGGCCCTTCTTCGCATAGCTGTCAATACGACTCTGTACCCATTTGTCACAAGCCCCCCATTATACTGAAAAAGACAGTTGTTTAGGAAGAGTGGAAAACAGGAATTCTAAGAAAACCATCAGTGTTCTTCTGGAGAATTACGAGGCGAGGAAATACTGAGGAACTAGGAAATAATCCTTGCCACATTGAGAACCATAAGTGGAGCAGTTTAGCAACCAACAATGGAGGGCCGTATTGGGTTCGGCCCTCAGAAAGCATGGGCATCTTCACGGATCACCCTAAGACATCAATCCGGTCGTTGGCCGTGGGGCAAAAATTTAGGGTGAGAACCACCTTGCCTGAGGTGGGTCGACCGAACAAAGTGGCGGGCTCCAAATAAAGCTCAAAGAAAAAAAACTCGTTGAGACTGCGGATAGTGGCCAGATCTTTAGTCAAATCCTTCGGCCCGCTCAAAATCTTATAATCAACGATCCGCCCGTCATTTCCCACTTGAGTTTCCACAGTGATCGGTTCTTTCAGGGACTTGAAGTTCTCCAACTGCACGAATCGCGACATATAGAATGAACTGGCCCGAGGCTCGGTGAAGAGACTCAATGGAATATCTTTATCGCTGGCACTGACGCTTGCTCCAGGAAGGAATGTGCCCATCAGGACGACAAAAAACAGAAAGGTCAAGACCACACCGGAAAAAGCCGGTATAGCAATCGGGCGAAGCGCTGTGCCCAGGTTAGAAAACACTCGTTCGGCAAAAGGTGGCTGGTTGAGCTTTGACGCTTCAATCTTGACCCGCAATGCCAAGTCGCTGGGGGGTTCCATCCGACGCAATGACCGCATAAGCTTCCGTACAGTAACCATCTCTCGATGCTGCTCGGCACAACTAAGGCAGCCCTCCAAATGGCGCTCCATCGCGGCGGTCTCTTGCCAGGAAAGAACATCATCTAAATAACTACTCAGAAGCTTGCGTGATTCTCTGCAATCCATAACTACCCCCTTCGCCTCAATCCCACTTGCCTCTCAGGCTAGTTCCAGCCTGCCTCTCTCTGCCTCCACTACGGGGCCGTGATGAAGTTCTTCGATGAAATGATGAAGTTGGGTCTTTAGTTCCAACCTGCCACGCCACAGTCTGGATTTCACCGTGCCCTGAGACAGTTTCAAGGTCTCGCCAATATCCTCGTATGACATCCCTTCAATGTCGCGTAGAACGACCACAATCCGGAAATCGAAGGGCAGCTTGTCTAAAGCTTTCTGCACAGCTCTCTCTGTCTCCCGACTGGCATAATAGCTCTCGGGACTCGGCAGATTATCCGGGACATCCAAGTATCTGGGGCCATTTTCAGAGAAGTTAAGGGGTTCGTCCAGTGATGCGATAACGTTCTTACGCCAACGCTTCCACCATCGGTGGCGATTGAGGCTTTCAGAGATGGCAATCTTATAAATCCAGGTCTTAAGACCAGAATCTCCCCGGAAAGACTTGATGGCCTTATAAATCTTCATAAAAGTTTCCTGCACAGCCTCGGCTGCTTCTGAAGGATCGCCCAAAATCCGGTACGCAATGTTATAAATCGGAGTTTGATAGAGGTGGATTAATGTTTCAAAGGCCTCCTCAGAACCGATCTGAAGGCGATCGACAAAAGCAACTTCATTTTCAGCCAGTTCAAAGCCTATCTCGAGGTTGCTCAAGGCGTTTTCTCCCCTAGAAATGGATAGAGTGGGCCTGGAACTACGCGGTTCCCCCTCTGCCTTATAAAGATAGCAACTCACCAGCCGAAATTCAAGTCACATTCCCGCCTCAATGTTAGACACCGCAACTCCTTGAAAGGTTCCCAAAGTCCCTAAGTTCTTTAGCCAGTCTCTCTTCACGCCGGGGGTGCATTACAAAAAGCGTATACACCCTACAATAATTGATACCACCGAATTACTCCAGGGTTTCTAAGGACAATCTATCCGTAAGCAGGTCCAAAAGATATTATTCCATGGGCTGTACTTGGGGCCGCTGTCAATTCTTCTGAAGTGCAGGCATCTGTCAGAAACACACAAGATACGCCACTATTGGCCCATTCCAAAGGCCAATCCTTTGTGACCGAACCGGTAAGGCCCGCACCGGAAGTGTCGATCGTGGTATACTGGGACTAGTTGGAAGGTCCGAAACCGAGATGGCAGCTTTCTCAGGCCCATGACTCAAGAACGCCTTCTCGCCTTAGTAGTGAATTTGCTGGCACTGATTACCTGGGTCGGATCGGCCACTGGCGCCGAAATTGTCGGAACGATCAAGGCCTCAAGGACAAAGCAGGTTATTGCCGGTGCCGTGGTCAGGGCCATTCCTCAGTCGCGAAATATTCGTGAAGTTCAGGCACAGACCAATTCCCAAGGTCAATATCACCTGGAACTGATCCGAGGAAAGTACCGCCTGTTCATCAGTGCACCCAATTCCAATTATCTTCCACAGTTCTATTCGGAATCTGGACAGGAGCAGGGGGACATTATCGATGTCCCAACGTTCCAGGCTTTCATTATCATCAACTGTTCGCTTGCTTCCGGCGGATCGATTTCAGGCCAAGTCAGCAGAGCCTCGGACTTAGGCCCCATCGGGAATGTGCGCGTATCCGCGGAGTCCAAGGACTGGCGAGTCTCCGTGAATACTGACGAGGCAGGCAAGTACCAGTTTCAAGCCCTCCCTCCAGGAGACTACAAGGTCCGAGTCCTTGCCCTGGACGAAAACTACATCTCTATCTATTTCGACAGCGCATTGACTTCAGACTCCGCAGATTCGATACACCTCGAACCTGAAAAGGAGGCCAACGGGATTAACTTCCGACTTCGAACTGGCGGGAAGATAAGCGGACGGGTCTTTGCCCAGAAGAACCGGCAACCTATTGCTGGTATCAAGATCATTGCCGAGAGGCAGATTCCCGAAGAAAACCCCCTGTTTGCTTATACCGATGCTCAAGGCTTCTATGAACTGCGGGGGCTGACGGACGGGACTTACACGGTGGAGAGCGGGGCTACAAGGTCACCCGAAGAGCCATCCCCTTCACGGGCTCGCTATCTTACCCAATACTATGAAGGCCGCTTTGACAAAGTACTAGCCACAAAGCTGAGGATCGAGGGGGGCAACAGCATCACGGGAGTGAATTTCGCCTTGGTTCAAAGTGGTAGGATCTCAGGAAGTGTCCGTTCACTAGCTTACGGCACACCACTCTCGGACGTGGCAATTTTCCCCAAGCAAGTTCAGAAAGAAATCTTGAGTCCCCCCGCTCCCAAAAGCGATGAACAAGGATACTATCTCATAGAGAATTTGCCTCCCGGAGAATATATACTTGACTCTGTGCTCCCTAAGAGGAGCCGGCGATATGTGGGAGTTTACTATCTGGACAAATTGGGCCCAGAATCGGCTGACAAGGTCTTTGTCGAGGAAAATGGCTTGGCAAAAAATATTGACTTCAATCTGATCTTAGGCGCCACACTAAAAGGACATTTGAAGATTGACGACCCGGAGTATAAATTCGACGCCGTCGCAAGTGCGGTTTCGTTGAAACGTGCCCCGCCGGACCTGGAAGGCTTCGGGGAGCGGACCTATCAATTGGCTCAGGACGGGTCCTTCACCATCGAGGGAACGCCACCGGGGAAATATTCTTTGATGGCCAAGGTCCCTGACCCAAATCTTAGGCTCCAGAACAGTCCTGAAGGAAAATCGCTTGACCTGTGGGAGGGAGAGGTCAGAGAGGGTCTCGATTTCTCCATCAAAGTAGGGGGATCGATTTCTGGCACCGTATCTACGAAGAGTCCGTTCTATACACTCGACAAGCTGCTTCTGGTCTTAGTGAGTATTAAGGAGAACACCAAGTCGTATTTCAGCCTAAACTCCGACCATTATTCTCTGACAGGACTGGATCCTGGAAAGTATGTTTTGATCTTGCTCTCCAATCCCGACAAGACGCATCCCGATAGCACCTTCCAATCAACCCGAGTGTTTGACACTCGGGTCGTTGAGGTTGCCAAAGGGAAGGCCACGACGGGTGTGGATTTTCAATTGACGACAAGCGAGAACTAGGCGTAAATCTTACATCCCTCGCCTGCTCCAATATGTAAAAAGTGCATGAGAGGCAACCACCGATACATTCGCTTGAGTCTGATGGCTCATTTCTGAGGATTCTCGAAAAGCTCTGCCATAAGAGACATGCCTCTCCTTCTCAAGATCGGCGAGCCCAAGAGGATTGCCGCCAAAGCTGGCTAAGTTCGTTTCTGGCTCGGGATCGAACAGGGCAGTAAGGAAAAAAGGAAAGCGGGAGAGGGCTTAGTTATCTGAGCTAAGCCGCAATAGGTTGGAGCCTTTTTTGATGATGCCTGTTAGAGGCAGGAACGGGTGCCCATCGTTCGCGCGGTTGTCACCCTGACTGTCAACCGGGGCGCACACGACTCTCGTGTTTCAGGAACCGAAGGGAATTGAATTGCATCAGGGGGTCCGGGACCGGTAGACCTCCATGACCTTCAACGAGTACTCACTCTCTGACGGATTTTTCGATCCTTCGTAGGCCACCAAGGCCGATTCTACATCCTTGTACTGCCTAATATAGTGAGCCAGAATAGTCGTTCCAATGTCGATGTTCACTTCTGGATCAAATGGGTTCTTCTCTGTAAAGTCCACTTCCTCTTTCCAGGTCGGAACATGAATTTGCATAATCCCAACTGATTTGGATCCAGAAATGGCAAGCGGATTCCCACGAGATTCTACAATAATGATCGAAGCCACTAACTTCGGGTCTAGCTTCTTGCTCAGTGAGTGACGAACAATGATTTTGCTGAGCTTCGTGGCTTCCTCGCTCTCAATATCCAGGGTCTTTTTCAAGAGCGAATGCACGACGCGACCTTGCTTGTACTCTTCATCTGAAACGTAGTCAGCCAACCCGATCTTCCTGACCGGCATGATCGAAACCGATGAAGGAGCCAACGGGATTAGGCCTACTACAGCCAAAAGAATCAATAGCTTATTAATCAGAGTATGCCGGAATAGATGGCCAACATACTTCCCGTTAAACCCCACGAACATGCTTCGGTGGCATTTGGGACAGAAAATAATCCGCTTATAAAGCAACTTGCGAAAGGCACTCATTCAAATTGCTCCTTTTGTTCCTTCAACACCAACTAGGGAAACAACTTGCATGGATCTCACGCCTGTGGAGGGAATCCTTTTGGCTTTAATGAGGCAATCCGTACCCAGATTGAACCAATCGATTTCCCACTTGACTAGATCCAAACTAGCAATCCCCCCGAGGAACCTGACATAAGGGAACAACAATTCTGAACGCTTAAGCGCAAATTCGACCGGTGGAGGATACTCTTCGCTCGATTCTATGTCAAGTGAAGCATTTCTGCTGCCATTTGGTGTACTTCTTGGACCCCAATCTTATCGATTGAATCCTTCTTGATAAATCGGCTAGAGGGTCCAATGGGGTGATAGTGCTCAGGCAGGGATAGACTGAATAGCCCTAGTGTAGGAACGCCCACGGCTGGGGCCAGATGCATGGGCCCGGTGTCGTTGCTGATGAGAAGATCACAGTGGCTCATAAGCGAGGCCATCTGTCTGAGCGGAAGCGAACCAGCAACCAGAGTTCGAGAAGCGGGAAAAAACTCCTCAATCTGTCGGGCAACGACTTGTTCCCGTGGCCCCCAAAACAAAATGGAATTGATGTTAGTGACCCGACGCAAGAGCTTTGCCAGTTCGGCGAACTTCTCTAGAGGCCAACGTCTTCCGGGAGAACTGGCTCCTATGTACATCCCCACGAGCCTGGTCCCTGGTGCTAATAGATTTTGTTCGAAAAACAACCGAGCAAATTCCAAATCCGGAATTGACAAGTCCAAGAGACAGTCAGGCTGCCCCGCACTAAGCCCAAGAGCTGCGAGAGAAGCCAGGAAGACAGAACAGACGTGTTGGGTCTTGTCCTCGATAATCGGATCTATATTGAAACAAAAAGGGAGGAAGGCGGCCTTCGTCCTCTTCAATCCCAGCCTCATTGGTGCCCGGCTATACCAGGTCAACAGGTTTGTCTCTCGGAAGCTGTGAAGGTCCAGAACCAAATCAAATCGCCGTTTCCGAACATTCTCGGCGAGTCTGAAAATTTCCCTCAACGCTGTGAGTTTGCTGCCATCTCTCATGGCTATACGATCCACAGAAATAACTTCGTCGACTGCTGAGCACATTTCAAGGAGGGGAGCACAGCGGTGGCCAACCAGCACGCTGATTTTGGCCTGGGGTAGACTATTCCGCAGAGCCTTCAGAGTTGGAATGAGAAGCAGGAGGTCTCCCATCCTTGCAAATCGGATTACTAGGATGCGAGGGGCTTCCAGACCATGAAATAGTCTCCGACCCAAGGCGGTTTCTGTGCGGTTTTCATTCACAACGGTCCAAGGTCCCAAGCCCGAAGTCCCAAGTGCAAGGCGCGACTTTGGACTTGGGACTTTGGACAATGGACTTTTTGGCTTAGGTCAGATTAAAGACTGTCTTACCGGGAAAGCGCGCATCCTTCCCAAGTTCTTCCTCGATACGCAGCAACTGGTTGTATTTGGCAATCCGGTCAGTGCGGCTGGCGGAACCAGTCTTGATCTGACCGGTATTGAGGGCCACCACCAGATCGGAGATGAAAGTGTCTTCTGTTTCACCGGAACGATGGGAGATCACGGCTGTGTATCTGTTGTTCTTGGCCAGTTCGATGGCTTCGATGGTCTCGGTCAGCGTCCCAATCTGATTCAACTTGATAAGGATCGAGTTAGCGACTCCGGAATCTATTCCCTTCTTGAGGCGCTGAGTATTAGTGACAAACAAATCGTCTCCCACTAATTGAATCTTCTTGCCGAGTTCGCTGGTTAAGAGAGCCCAGCCTTCCCAATCGTCCTCGGCAAGTCCGTCTTCGATGGAAACGATGGGATACTGCCTGACCCAATTGCTATAAAATTTCACCATCTCTTCAGACGATCGCACCGACTTATCGGACTTCTTGAACACGTACTTTCCATCCTGGTAAAACTCGCTGGATGCAGGATCAAGAGCTATGGCCACATCCTTTCCGGGCGTGAACCCAGCTTGATGGATGGCTTCCAAAATAACTTCCAGAGCTTCGTCGTTGGATTTCAGGCTGGGAGCAAATCCCCCTTCGTCCCCTACAGCGGTGTTATACCCTTTCTTAGAGAGGACTTTCTTCAGGTTGTGAAAGACCTCGACACCCATCCTCAGGCTCTCGCAGAAAGAGGAGGCCCCAACCGGAACCGCCATGAACTCCTGAGGATCTACGTTGTTGTCGGCATGGGCGCCCCCGTTAAGGATATTCATCATAGGAACCGGGAGCACCCTAGCATTCACGCCGCCTAAATAGCGATAGAGCGGCAATTCCAGGGCATTGGCTGCTGCCCTGGCTGCGGCGAGAGAGACTGAGAGAATGGCATTGGCGCCCAGTTTTCCTTTATTGGGAGTGCCATCCAATTCGATCATGCAGTGATCGATTGTCGGCTGGTCAAGGGCATCTATTCCCTTCAGAGACGAAGCTATGGGACCTTTGACATTGGCCACAGCCTGTTGAACACCTTTCCCGAGATATCGTTTCTTGTTGCCATCTCTAAGTTCCACAGCCTCATGCTCTCCAGTTGAAGCTCCAGATGGGACTGCGGCTCTTCCACTGATTCCGCATTCCAAAAGGACTTCTGCTTCAACTGTTGGATTCCCACGAGAGTCCAGGATTTCTCGGGCCCTAACTTCGGAAATCTCCGTCATGTAATTCCTCCGAATTGATTTGATGAATTACTGCATCATGCTAAACTTCAGAATTCGTGTCTTCCCGAGGCACAACAACAATTCCAGTCTCAGTCACATGATACTTAGTACGGTCCTCCTCCAGGTTATAGCCAATCGTAGTGTTTTCGGGGAGTTGGACTCCCCGATCGATAACCACATTCCGGATTCGCGAGTATCTTCCAATGCCGACATGAGACATAATAATGCTTCGGTCGATCTCGCAGTAACTGTTCACCCTGACGTCAGGAGAAAGGACAGAGTTGACCACTCGGCCGCCGCTGACGATGCACCCATTGGACACAATGGAATCGACCGCTATGCCCATGCGCTTTCCTTCGAAAGCAAAAACAAATTTAGCCGGAGGATATTGCCGCTGGTACGTCCGGATTGGCCAATCTTTGTCGTAAAGATTGAACTGCGGTGATACGGCAACCAAGTCCATATTGGCGTCGAAATAAGACTGGAGGGTGCCAACATCCCGCCAGTATTGGGCCTCTTTCTTGTTCTCGTCCACAAAATGGTAGGCATAGACTTTATAGTTATAAATAATCTGGGGAATGATATCTTTTCCGAAATCGTGCGATGATTCTACGTTCTGTGCATCTTCTTCGAGGATAGGTGCCAGGAGTTGTTTGTTGAATAAATAAATCCCCATTGAGACAGTTGCCTGCCCTGGATTGGTGAGGCACGGATCTGGGTTAGACGGTTTCTCCCGAAATCCAACGATTCGACCCGAGATGTCTACTTCGACGACCCCGAACCGACTTGCTTCCGATAAGGAAATATCGATTGTACTGATAGTGACATCAGCGCCCGATTCAATATGTTGCTGAAGCATCCGGGAGTAATCCATTTTGTAGATGTGATCTCCCGGTAGTACAAGTACATGCTGAATATTGTCAACAGATTTAATAGAGTAGAGGTTCTGCCTAACGGCATCAGCTGTTCCGAGATACCAGTTCTCTCCTGTCCGCTTTTGCGGGGGAATCACTTCGATAAATTCATCCAGGGCATGCGCAAGAATATTGTACCAGCCATGGCGAATATGGCGGTTCAGAGAGAGAGCCTTGTATTGCGTAAGGACCATGACCTTACGCAATCCCGAGTTGATACAGTTGCTTAAAGTGACATCGATAATTCGGTAGATCCCCCCAAATGTGACGGCGGGCTTTGCCCGATCGCGAGTCAAAGGATAGAGGCGTTCACCGGCACCTCCTGCCAGAAGGACACCCAAGGTTTGTCTGATATTCATGGGGGAAGCCTGGAACAAGAACAAGCCTTATTGGTTTTCAACTAAATCCAAATCCGACAATCTTGCCTGTGGTCAGCGTGTTAAGGGCTTCAACAAAATGGAGTTTTCACCCCAGGGCGACTGAGATGTATTCTAGCACAAGATCCAACCGGCAGAGTGACTTCGCCGAATTTTTCCTCCTCCTTGCGGATCCGGTCGCCGCTCCCTCTTGTTGGCTTAACACGCAGTCAGAAAATGGCTTCCTCATCCAATTATGATGTTGATTCCCCTTGACATCCTTGTGGAAATCCACTAAGGTCTCGCAGTTGTAAACGTTTTTATTTTTCCTGACAGGGGGTGTAAATTGAGTGGCTGAGGTTAAGCTTCAGGAAGGAGAGTCTTTGGAGAATGCTCTCCGTCGCTTTAAGCGAAAGGTCCAGACCGAGGACATTATTAAAGAAGTAAAGAAGCACTCCTTTTATTTGAAGCCAGGAGAGAAGAAGCGTGTCAAGCAGGCATTGGCTCGGAAGCGCAATCGAAAAAAGATTCGAAGGGAATACGACTAGCAGACGAATCTTAAGGAAAAGGGATCTGCATTCCCTGAAAAACTGGTTGGGATTTACCGAGTTGCTATTATCTAGGTGTTTCACCGAGGGAGTACTCCATGGAATACCAGGACAGAAGCCTTGTTTGCGTGGACTGCGGGGCTGAGTTTATTTTTTCTGCAGGTGAACAACTTTTCTTTGCCACCAAGAATTTCCACAATGAGCCCAAACGGTGCAAAGAGTGCAAGGCCAAGAGGAACCAAGCCCTTAACACTTCTCGAACGAGAGTCGAGACAGAGACTACCTGCGCGCAGTGCGGGAAGATTACAACGGTCCCCTTTAAGCCGACCCAGGGAAGACCCGTCTATTGTCGTGAATGTTTCCTTCAGCAGCGCCAAGTTACCACGGCATCTGCGTAGGAAATGACGACCTACCCCCTACTCGAAACAACATCGGCCCCCTGCGGGGCCGTCGTTGTTTTTGGAACAAGAATTTCACTCTCCAAAGCAGCGATCAGGAAGTAGGCTAAAGACTGGCCTGGAGGGCCGTTATGACTGCGGCACTGACGATGTCGGCTGGCTTGCATCCTCTCGACAAGTCGTTCGCCGGCCTTTTTAGGCCCTGCAGAATCGGGCCTATTGCTTCGGCGCCAGCAAGCCGTTCCGTCAGTTTGTAGGCGATATTTCCCGCTTGCAGATCCGGGAAGATCAGTGTATTTGCCTTTCCAGCCACCGGACTCCCCGGCGCTTTGCTCGCCCCAACTGACTCGATCAGGGCTGCATCCGCCTGTAATTCACCATCGACCAGCAGATCCGGTCTGCGCTCTCGAACGATTCTCGTGGCCTCAATAACTTTGTCGACGAGGGGATGTTTAGCACTTCCCTTGGTTGAAAAAGAGAGCATGGCCACAATAGGGATCGCATCCAAAAGGACAGCAGTGTTTTCCGCAGTGGCAATAGCTATATCTGCCAACTGCGAAGCATCCGGATTTGGAACCACTCCACCATCGGCGAAAAGCAATGCTCCGTCCACTCCAAAGCCGGGAGTTTTGAGGACCATCAGGAAGAAGCTGGAAACCACCGAAAACCCGGGCTTCAGTCCGATGCAACGAAGAGCTGCTCGTACCGTTTCGGCGGTGGTGTTAGTGGCACCGGCAACAGAACCGTCGGCCTCTCCAGTACGGACCATCATTGCGCCAAAATAAAGAGGATTCAGAACTTGCTTCCTTGCCTCTTCCTGGCTGACTCCCTTCGCCTCCATTTTTTCAAAGTACTGTGAGGCATAGTCCTCCAGGCGATCGGAACTCCGGGGGCTCACCATGTTGATCCCTTCCAAATTCAGACCGAGTTTCTTCCCCCTCTCTAGAATCGAATCCCGATCCCCTAACACCAGGGGTTTGACAATTTCTTCCCGCCTCAGCGTCTCAGCAGCAAATAACGTCCGGTCATCAAAACCTTCGGGGAAGACAATCCGCTTGCCCAGCTTTTTCGCTTTGAATTTGAGTTTCTCTAAGATGACCAAATTGATTACTCCTCCACATCAGGGAATATGTCGTCTGCTTCAGCATCATAGGATAGATGGTTTTGGCTTCAGTTCAAGCATAAAACGAATGAGAGGTGGTTCAAAAGAGCATTGGATTCATTATTCATTGGCCCTTTTGACAAAGCCTTGGGAGTCTAAACCGTCACGGGGCTTGACCTGGCAGGTCTGGCTTCAGAGATTCTTGCCTTGGAAACTAACGAGCAGCCTTTCTCTTAATGTCAATGCTCAGTCGTTTGATCTTGGAATTCAGCGTAGAAAGTGGAACGCCAAATCGGTCGGCGGCTTCGGTCTGGCTCCAATTAACGTTTTCCAGCATTTGGGCGATAACTTTCCGCTCGAAATTGTCCATGATCTCGAAGAGGGACTGGCCGTTGAATATTGCGACTTCTTCGACTTTAAAGCGAGATGGAGGGAGGGTCAGACTTTCTCGAAAGACTTCACGCACGAGGTCAGTGGAATTGGAAAGAACGACAGCTCGCTCGATCTCGTTTTCTAGCTCTCGTACGTTTCCAGGCCAATCATAGTCTAACAACATCTTGAGGACTTCGGGCGGAACCCGGAGAATCGGCTTGTTGTTTTCCTCGCAGTACTTCTTAATGAAGTGATGTAATAACAGCGGAACGTCTTCCTTTCGTTCCCGAAGAGGCGGTAGCTGAATGGTAATCACATCCAGTCTGTAGTAAAGGTCATCCCGGAATTTCCCTTCATCCACAAGCTTCTTGAGGTCAACGTTGGTGGCCGCGATTATTCGGACGTCCACTTTAATAGTCTCTACTCCCCCCAGCCGCATGAACTCTCGTTCCTGGATGACCCGGAGCAATTTGGCCTGGGTTTCAAGACCAATGGTCCCGATCTCATCGAAGAAGATCGAACCCTGATCTGCTACTTCGAAAAGCCCTTTCTTGGATGAGACGGCGCTGGTGAAGGCCCCTTTTACATGACCAAAAAGGCTGCTCTCCAAAAGGTCCGTAGGCAGGCTGCCGCTGTTGACCGGAACAAAGGGTTTGTCGGCACGGTTGCTATGAGCGTGAATGGCCTTAGCGATTAGTTCTTTCCCGGTCCCGCTCTCTCCTTGAATGAGGACCGTGCTTCGGCTCTGGGCGACTTGCGAGACCAGATCGAAAATCCTGAGCATTTTCTCACTCTTGCCTACTATGTTCTCGAATCCGTAGCGCTGCTTCAGAGCCCGCTTTAACTCTCGATTCTCTGCGAGCAAACGCCGCTGGCCGATGCTGTGCCGGACATCCAGCAACAACTTTTCATTGTCCCAGGGCTTGGTGATGTAGTCCAGAGCACCGGCTTTAATGGCGCTGACGGCGTTCTCAATGGTGCCAAAAGCCGTAATCATGATGACGGCTGTCTCCGGTGAAGACCGCTGGATCTCTTCCAAGACCTCCAAGCCGTTCTTGTCAGGCATCATTACGTCGAGAAGTACCAGATCAAAGGGTTCCGACTCTATTTGCTTCAGGCCGGAAGTCCCATTTTCGGCTACTTTCACTTTATAGTTTGCCTGGCAAAGCAATAGTTCGAGGCTTTCCCGAATATCTGGCTCGTCGTCGACAACGAGGATAGTTCCTTCGGAGTTAGACATTGGCTACTTTCCTTGAGGCGGGAAAATCCAATACGAAGCGTGTCCCTTCACCGGGTCGCGAATCGACGAAGATCTTTCCGGAATGCTCCTGGATGATCCCGTAGCTTACCGAAAGACCAAGGCCTGTTCCCCGGCCTAGTTCTTTAGTGGTGAAGAACGGGTCGTAGATCTTGCTGAGATGCTCCCTCAGAATTCCCACTCCCGTATCGATGACCTCAATCCGGAGGACCGAATCGAATCCCGTAGTCTTAACAACTAGCTCTCCACCACTGGGCATGGCATCCTTGGCATTGATGAAAAGATTGAGGAAGACTTGCTGGAGTTTCCCAGGATTACCATAGACCCTCGACCCACCCGAACCAAATTCCTTCTTGACTTTGATCCTGGCAACCTTGAACTGATGATCGAGGAGGGACAGCGTGTCGGACAGGACCCCATGCAGGTCAATATCCCGGAATTCTGAGCTGCTTGTTCTGGAAAAATTCAGCAGACTGTTGACGATTTCTGAAGCACGGAAGGATTGTTTGATAATCTTGTCTAGAATGCCAATCCTTGGATCTTCCTTGTTCAATTGCTTATGGAGCATCTGGCTGTAGCTGGAGATCACGGCCAACGGAGTGTTGACCTCATGCGCTACACCGGCAGCCAACAGCCCGATGGAGGTCAGCTTCTCGGTCTGGACAAGCTGCTCCTCCAGTTTGACCCGCTCGGTCTTGTCGTCGAGACTGACAACCTGTCCGGAAACCCCGCCATTCTTGCCTATTAGCGGAGTGACCGTTACGTCCAGCACAAGGGAACGGCCTGCCAATTTGACCGGGAATTTGTAGAGCCGGAGAGTCTGCAAACGGTCCTGGATCCTGCCACCAGTCTGGAACCGAATGGCTTCGGCCAGGTTTTCAGGGAAGATCTCTCCGAGGGTTTTGCCGATGGCTTGGGAACGAGGCACTCCGATCAAGCTCTCCATCTGGGTATTCCAACTCTCCACCCGCTCATCCAGACCAAGAACCAGGACCCCTACATTAATAGATTCTAAAATGTTCTCACTGTATTCCTTGAGCGCTTGCAGCTGCTCCGCGTTCTCCTGAATCGATCGATAGAGTCGCCCGTTCTCAATAGCGATGGCCACATACCCTGCGATGGTCTGTAACAATTCCACATCTTCACTGGTCAGAAGATCCCCTTTGGTCGTCCTTCCCAGTCCAAGGAACGCGATCGTCTGACCCGCAATCACACAAGGAAGATAATAATTTAAATCGAGCCGACGAAGGACTTCCCTGTACTCGGGTGGTTCAGAAATAACCTGCTTGAGACTCTCATAAAACAAGTAGCCCTTGCGGAGTGCCGGTCGTTCCGGATCGAGGAAGCCCAAGTTCATCTGTTCCGCGGAAGCGCTCATCCCCAGTGATTTGACCAGATGAAACTGCTTTGGGTCATTTTCATCCCGGAGGAAGATGGCAATCTTGTCAACCAAAAGCGTCTGACTGACCCGTTCAACCACCGAATCCAACATGTGTTTCAGGTTGATCTCTGAGCCCAGGGTCCGCCCAAAATCAATGAGCGTCTTTCGATAGTCATAGCGATCGCGATAGAAATAGCGATCCACTCGTTCCTGCATCCAGTTGCGTAACGGCGAAAAAACAAAGGCCGCCACCACCAGCGAAATGATGACCCAAATAGGACTGGCCTTGGAGGCCCGGAAAACCTCAGTGACTACCGCGATCAGAGCGAAGTAAAAGCCAACCACTGCCAGGGAGGCCAATGTTGAAGCCATCCCGCGCCGGAAAATGATGTCCACATCCATCAAACGGTATTTGATGATGGCATACCCGAAGGTCAGTGGAATCAGGACTAATGGAAGGACCGAAACCTCCATCCAGGTTGTCGGTACAACTCCCAACCAAAATGGGACGGCATAAAAGCAGAGAAATGGGAGCGTCCCAAACGCAGTCCCCAAAACAATCCAGCGCATCTGCTGGCGCAAAGTCAGACTCTTGCTGTTGAAGTAGGTATGAACCAGCGAGACCATCCCCAGCACGAAATATGTGGCAAAGTGAATCGTGTGTATTCTATCGAGTTGGATCCTTAAGACTAAGGGAGCCTGAAATACATTGAGGTGACCCGTAATGAAGAGGCACTGGACCAGCAAGAGGAATAAACCTGGCAAATACAAGACCGGAGTCAGGAATGAACCTTTGCGGAAAGGCCGCTTAGGTTCAGGAAAGGCTAGACAAAAGTGCAGGAAAAGAGGTGGAAGCAAGGCAAAGGCGATCTCGTCCAGCCAGTAAATAGTCCAGTCAAAATCGTTGAGTTTATTGGTGAATGAGTAGGTGTAGAGGACAAACGAAGCCAGGCAGATCGTATAGAAATGGAGTGCCCCCCTGGCCTGCCACCGGCGCAAGAAGATGAACACACCAATCAAGAGGTACATAAATCCCACAAACTCCAGGAACTGCTTAAAGCGCAGATTTCTGGGCTGGGGGGCAACGACAAGGGTGGTCTCGATCGGAACGCCATCCCGCAGTAACGAGTACTTGGCTTTCGACCAAATCCCGAGTGTATAAAGGGCTCCCGTCACCTCCGTTGCTCGAGTGATCCGTTTATGGTCAATGGCTTCGACAATGTCACCTGGCTGAATTCCAGCCTTGTCTCCAGGCCCGTCTCTTTCGACAATGAATGCCTCAACCCCGCGAGTAGTCGCGATCCAGCCGCATCCATCCTCTGGTGTCTCGTACTTTGCCTTCTGGACGATGTTGATAATCCCCAAAACCGTCAGCGCTAAAGTGACCAAGACAATCAAGATTGTTTTGAAACTGAATTTCACTAACATGGGCAAAGAAATCCAGCAAAGGGCAAAAATTCCCTTCAATTAGCTTGCAAGTTGTGTGCCATCACATTCAGAAGCCACCTGCCAAAATATGTCCAATCCTGGCACGGAGTTAAAGGAACAACCCCCTGGATTTATTTGGGCTTTACTCCGGAATACCGTTTTTCGAATTCACCCGATCCCGAATTTCGTATTGGTTTGTGCGGGGCTCTTGTGTGGATGGTTACCTAGTTACTGATTTTTGTGGTTGCAAATAACAGTGGGGATTAGAATTTCAACTGGATCCCGCCACGAACCGACCTGGTCGGTTGCAGGAATTCCAGACGACGGAAACTAGCCATCGAGTAAAAGTCAGGGTTGGTCTTTGTAGCAAGAGCCCGGACGTCAAACTGGGCCTCCAACTTTCCCGGGATAAACCTCCCAAAGTATGGGATCGATTGGGTCAATAATAAGCTGACACCCGAAGAGGAACTCTCGAACAACTCCTGATAAGGATCGATCAATGTAATAGAATAGGACGAGACCCAGCGATAAGTGGTAGTGACACGCGTCTGCGAGGACGGGATCTCAGTCGAGAATCGGGCTACCAACACATGAACTTTCTCGGGTGAAAGTGCAATACCGTCCCCGGAGAAACAGAGTCCCCCGCCGTACGTGTATCCAATCGTCCCGTCGAATCGCGAGCTCAATCTGTATTGATAAGCCACCCGAACACCCTTATTCGAGGGTCGCTGACCTTCGGGAAGCCCTCCCCAAAACGGACTCAGCCCCGGAGAAAAACTGTCCGAGTAAGCGGCAATATTAAAAGAGGAATTCTCCGTAATTCGATTGTCGGATGAAACTTCGCTATGTGCAACTCGGCTAGTCCCCAACGCCAATGGACTTCCAAACTCATGCTGAAAAGGAGATGAAAATGTGACCGACTCCCCTTCTGGAAGGGTGAGCGTGCGCTGAGAACGAGGCAAGGAAGTGGTTCGAGCGAAAGCAAAACGATGATTGCGAGAGGGCTGAAACCCGATCATCATCCGAGGACGAAACCTGCGTACGTCCATGGCGGGATTGGTGCCCTCGAATTCCGCCCCGTAGGCCACCGACAAGAAATCGGACACTCTCACCTCATCTTGAAAATCAAGGTTGAAAAGGTTCATCCGTCTCTCGTCTTCTCGACCCCCATTGCCGAGAGATTGTCCTGAGACGTATGGCAACTGCCCGAAGCTCAGGCGCACAGAAGCGTTGTGCCCGTTAACCTCGCGGAGATTCAAGGCCGAGTCCACTTCAGCGTAGCCAGCATCGGATCCCACTCCCGAAACGATCCACTCCATCCTTGGGGTTAGGGATTTAGCCAGAGCAAACTGAGTGAATATTCCCCCCAGATTGGCAACTTCCGGGTCGGTTGAAAAAGCCGTAGTGTAAACATTGACGACACCCTGAAAGTCGTCGCGCTTGCGATAATTGGATCGGTCTGCTTCCAGCTTTACCTCAATAACGGAGGGTTCTTGGGAGTCCGAGTCAAAGATCCTCAGAATCGGACGCGTCGAGGATGCAGTTCGTAGGATCGACTCAATATCTTCCTTGATCACTACCTCTGAACCAGCAGAGGCTCCAGTGCCGAGGGCTTGCTGATAAAGGTTTTGAAGGACAAGGTCAAGTTCTGCGATCTTTCCAGCCAAAACCTCGATTCCTGTTCTTAAAAGGGGAGAGTAGCTGGCAACCTCGACGCTCAAGGAGTAAAAGCCAGGAACTAAACTACGAATTTCAAATCGGCCGGCTCCGTCGCTCACAACGCGGGTATGAACCTTCGGGTTGAAACGCCCTTCCAGCAGGGTCACCACTGCTCCGGCCATTGGCATCCCGTTAGTGTCCTTGATCACTCCGCTTAAAGAACCCGTGTTAGCGGCCTGCGCCTTGAAACCAAGGCCCGGCAACAGCAAGCCTACTATTAGCAGAAACGACAGGGAGTGCTTTCTAGCCCGCATAGTGCCCTTCCCTTTCAGAACCTAACGGATCTCAAATTTGGCAACTGGCGATATGGTCCTTTTATTTAGATTATCAGTGACGTTGACAACCAGGCTGTATCGACCGGGTTCCAGATTGTTCAGGGGAAAATACTTTTCCAAGGTCATCTGCTGCGCAGCACCAGCCAGCTTTTCTTGTTCTTCCATAAACCGGGAGACTTCCTGATCTCCCTTTTTCAACACATACTCTATCGAGGCTGAGGGCTTGTGCGTCTTTTCATCCAGAGCGAGGTTATAAATCTGGAAATAGATCCCCATGGTCTTGTCTTTCTCGAACACATCCTTGACATTGGGGTGGACTTTGCAGCTACCAATGACGAACTGCCCGGCAGCCACCTGGTTTAGAGAAAGCCTCTCGATGTTGTCAGCCAGAATAATGCTGCTGGAAGACAGTTTGTCTTCATCGTACTTGGGAACCGTGAAGCCTCGATAAACAGTCCCTATATTGTTGCTATTCAGGTCCTTGAGCACCAGTTCCA
>DATKMG010000522.1:0-4198 GCA_035541995.1 Terriglobia bacterium | reverse complement strand
AGGGTTGGTGCCTCACCTTTTGGGGGGATGGGCTTTTGATCTGTCGGCGGAGTTCGGGAAATCTGAAAATAAGCAACCAGGGTACAAAAGAAAAGAGCGGCAATCGCCCCTGTCCCGGCGATCCATTGTCCTTTTTTGCGTGATGGGGGGAAGGGCCGAGAATTTTCATGGCCTTGATGGGGGAGTGGAGACATAGAAGGTGGTTTGACTAGATCCGGCTCTGCACCCCGGTCATCCCCTTTCGGAGCTCCCGGACGCGCGGGCAAGGGAACTATATCAGCCACCTTGATTGCTTTGGTGTCATCAAAGGACTCTCGCGGTGCGACGGAAGGCACGGGTATATCGGTCTCTGCCCGAACGCCTGATTTTACGGAAACGACCGCCTCTCCGCCGGATGCTGATTTTGCCAAAGCTTGAGAGGGAAGCGCAACGCCCGCTTCCGCGGGTGCCATAGCGGCACAACTAACCACGTAGAGAGGAATAGAGACCAAAATTGCAGCTCTTGATAGGATCTCGCGCTCTGAGGTTTCAGCATGGGTCTTGAGAACTCGAGAGGCGACTGCCAAATCCCTCTTATACACCTCCAGATTGACCACAAGCTGGCCTTTGAATTTGGGTGTCAGTAAGAAGACATAGGCTTCGGAGTCATTTCGAGGGGGCACCAAAATCTTCTTTTGCTGTGATTTGGGCTCAAAATCAGGGGAATCCACTCTCAAAGTCAGCTCCGCGGCGGTGGCTTCGCCTTCGGCATTGAGGGCAAATTCCAACTGGAAGGGCTTGGATTTCACATCTTCCTCAGTGGCCAGATAACCGTCTTCAACAGCCAGGACTGCCCTTAATCCTCTCGAATCAGTCCTCCTGACCATGACAACCAGTTCTGTAGGCTTTTCTACAGGCACCTGTGCAGGCAATGCGGCGTCCAGGATGCGCTCTTCCGAGAGAGACTTCGTTTCCGACCTTTCCAGCTTTCCTGGCACCGTAGGCGGTGCCGGCTTCTTCAATAAAGTCCTAAGAGCATCTCCCAGTTCTTTATACTGGGTCTCAATCGCGCCTGAGAAAGCATCCAACCACTGGATGCTGCCGAGAAAGTACTCGATGTCTCCGGAAGGCGGCACGTTCTCAATGCGGAAAGGAACAATTCGGACGCCTTTATGATCGGCGCGCTCCAGTTCTCGCACCACTTGTCTGGAGACATTGGTATGAGACGAGAAGATGAGGACCATCACTGAACTTGCATTGATGGCTTCGATAATTGCGGTGCCCCAGGTCAAGCCTGGTGTAATATCGCGAGGCGCAATCCAGCATCGAATTTCTTGAGATTCCAACGCTTCGCAAACCTGGTTGGCAGCCGCCCGATCTTCTTCTACATAACTGATAAAAACATCATGGGGCATCGAGAGACCTACCCGTGCCTCTAAATTACTGAAACTCTTTCAAAAACGGCCAGATTGCTCCAGTGCGCAAAGCACACTCCTCCTCTTCCACATTGAACCATGCCATTTAGTGATTAATCGTATGTCCAACAACATTATCAATTCACTTCCTTGTGGTCAAGGACGAGGTGTCCGGTCAGCGAGAGATACACAATCCTAAGGTTGAAAGGAGCCGGCGAATACTTGAGTGTGCGTAACATCGGGACCGAATAGTCCTTGGCCCGGCCAATGTAACACTAAATTGCACCTTAGTATTGTTGAATGATTGCCAGTCGGATCTTTGGGAAAGAAAGGCGGAATGGCGATTAGCGATACCGGTCAACGTTTTTCAACTTCTCTTCTCTTTCCTTCCGCCTTTGCCGAGTTCCATAGACGAAAATTGCTGCAATCGATGCAAGACCAGAGCCCCCTAAGAGACCCCCACCGAGATCGTGTCCGCGGTATATTAGGAGTGATGCAGTCACGATGGCAGTCAAGCAGAGAAAGAAGGCAAAGACCAGACCAAGAAGACTATTGCGAATGTCGCTATTTATCACTCTTGTTTCCAAACTTTGCCGGTGCATTGCCTGGGTCTCAAAAGCCACCAATAAGCGCTCTTCTCTGCTGCACCCGGTAGGATCTGCTCGTACCTTTCAAATAGACTTGGGGGAGGCAGTGGCCCCGAGAACTCCTGGGACACAAATTGGGCTTGAACTTTAGACGGTGATTGCTTTTCTCTGTTCCTGGAGAGTTTGCCCATGCTCACACTCGAAGGCATCGACGGCCGCCCATAGATCTCCCCCGACTGCAAGCCAATCTGATAATAAAGCCCTTAAATCAGCTTCTTGTGGGGATCTTGATATGTTGTATACGTTCATAGTTCCGGACAAGTCCAACACTCGGCCCATACCTTCAAGGAGGCTTGGCCGCGCGAATAGAAAACCAGTCAAGAATCCCAACTTTGCTAGTTTGACAGTCATGCTGTCATTCTTGACCTTTGGCGACCAAAAATACTGATACAATGCCATGATTCTCTCCAAGTTATCTCTACAAATCATTATACGGCATATTACATGCCGCGTGTTAGTCAAAATACCAAAACGGCAAGCCCGAAGGCCGCATTTCCCGCCTCCTATGAACCTTTCATCTATGATTATGACGATTCAAGGCTTAGACTCAGACCTGCCTGTAAGATTCTTTATTTAATTGGCCTCTGTAACTTGTAGCTATTAGGGATAACAGGTCCAAAAGAAAGCTCAGAACAATCTACTGACGCGACCAAAAATCTTACATAGGGAAGTAAGATTAACCCCGAACACAGATCGAAGCCCCCCAGCTTTGTTAACGGTTCCCTAGACGAAGTCATTCTGGACTGATACGGCAAGATCCAGAACCAAGAGACCTTACTCTCCGATCTCGAACTTCTGGTCTATCCCTTGTCTCTTAGAAATTTCCTCTTGACAAGAATTTTGTCACGTGCAAATATTCAACCATAAGGTTGAATATAACAAACCATGAGTCCCAAAGGCGAATCTCAACTGGACCGGACATTGCTGGCTCTGGCCGATCCCACCCGGCGAGCCATTTTGGAAAGGCTGACCAGGGGTGACGCCCGAGTTACCGAGATTTCCGAGCCCTTCGAGATGTCACTCAATGCAGTATCTAAACATCTGCAAGTATTGGAACGGGCCGGTTTGATCAAACGCGAAGTGAAAGGGCGCGACCACTGGCTTTCCTTTGAGGGCAGTCCGCTCTCCGAGGCCAGTGAATGGATTGACAATTACCGGCGTTTTTGGGAGCAGCGACTCGAATCGCTGGATCAATTCCTTAGGAAGAAGTATCACTCAAGAGAAAGGAAGCCGAAATTATGATCCCATCCGAATCCAGAATTCCAACGGTGAAGGTAACGCGGCTGCTGCCTGCAACGTGCCAGCAGGTGTTCGAAGCCTGGACAGAGGTTGAAAGTGTCAAGCAGTGGATGTGCGCAGGGGATACTGTTGTAGCGCACGCAGAGCTGGATGTACGGGTCGGGGGACGCTTCCGCGTCATGATGCGGGGGCCCAATATGGACTATGACCACCAAGGAGAGTACCTGGAGGTCGTCCCTCCTAACCGGTTGGTTTTTACCTGGGTATCCCTTGGCACTCATGGCCAATCGACTTTAGTGACCGTAGAACTCCAGGAACAAGGTAATCAGACGTTGCTTACTCTCACTCATGAGCGATTACCGGATCGAGAGGCTGCGTCCAAGCACCAGAATGGCTGGACCAGTATTGTCGACAAGCTGCAGTCTCATTTTACAAAACTCAATGCTTAATCAGATAAGGAGACTATAGATGGAAACTAAGACTCTGACTCACGAAGTATACTTTGCAGTAACGCCTGAAGAAATTTTTGAAGGTATGGTGGATCCCACAAAGCACAGCGAGTTCACGGGAGCGCCAGCGAAAATAGAACCCAAACAAGGTGGGAAATTCACCCTCTACAATGGACAACTCACGGGGACATTCGTTGAGATTCAAACCAATCAACGCCTGGTCCAGGAATGGCGGGCTGCGAATTGGCCGGCAGGGCACTCTTCGCAACTCACTTTGACCTTCAGTCCTCTGGCCGAGGGACGGCAGACACAGTTATCGATGGTCCACAGCGGCGTGCCGGCTGAACGATTTGAGGAAATCAATCACGGCTGGCGTGACTATTACTGGAATAAGATGGCCGCTTATTTCCGGGAAAAGAAGGTCGCGGTGGTGCGACGATTCATGGATGAGTTCAAAAACAAAGCAAAT
>DATKMG010000521.1:0-4513 GCA_035541995.1 Terriglobia bacterium | reverse complement strand
GTCGTGGGGCTCTTCAAGGCTCAACACCAGCCGCCTCTGCGAGCGATGCTATCAACTCTCTGCAGAATGCAGGGAGATCAGCTACAATCCGGCCCCACACCAGGTTTCCTTCGCGATACGCAGGAGCATCGATCCAGGTTGCTCCGGCATTGATCAGGTCATCCTTGATGCCGAGTGAGCCGGTTGACGGGCGCCCGCGCACGATTCCAGCCGAGATGGCCACAAGCCCTCCGTGACAAATGATACCTATTACTTTTCCGCTGGCATTCATTTCCCGTACCAATCCGATTACAGCAGTGTTTCGGCGCAGCTTGTCTGGCGCCCAGCCGCCGGGGACAATCAGGGCAAACAGGTCGCTGCTACGAAGTGAATCAACGGTGGTCGTGGGGGTAATCTCCAAACCGTTCTTTCCGCGCACAGGCTTGACCTCGATGGCCGCTGTCACTACCTCGGCACCTTCTTCTTGCAGACGCATGAAAGGAACATAGAACTCCAGATCCTCCACTCCTTCGGCCACCAGAATAGCAATGCGTTTGCCAGACAAGCGCATGAAGGACTCCTTTCAGACTGATTCGCTGTGAATGAATCTGTGTCTGGAGGTGAAAAAACCAAGTCGCCGGACTTGTGTCTGATGCCCGGCGACTGACATCAAAGATGGGTCAAATAACACCACCAGACCAACAGGTTCACTCGCTTTGAGCTTCCGGCTGACGGATCTAAGCCTTAGCACCTTGCGATTCCAGCGGAATGCGGCTCTTGTTTTGAGCCAGCCATTGGTCAAACGTCTGCAGTGCAGGATTCAGACCACGAGCGAACGATGGATCGCGAGCCCCACAGAAGACTTCCTGGAAATCACGCTTGAACTGGAACATATTGCCAAGGTCATCCGCACCGGGAAAACCGAAACTGCGATAGATCTCAGGAGGCACATCGTTGTAATGCACTTCCTGGCCCAGCGCTCTAGTAAATGCAGCGGCCATCTGTGCCCCTGTCAAGTGCTCTCCTGCAATTCCGACGGTCTTGCCGATGAACTTGCCGCCTCTCTGGAAAATAGCGTAAGCGCATTTGCCGATGTCTTCGGTGGCAATGCCTGGTAGTTTCTTGTCCCCCATAGGCATAGTGATAGCAAGCCTGCCGTCTGCGCCCTTCTTGGGACCCATGCCGAAGTAGATGAAGTTTTCCCAGTAAAATGATGTCAGAAGTAACGTGACCGGCAAGCCAAGATCGGTGAACACTTTGTTCGCCTCACCTTTGGCATCGAAATGAGGCACCTTATACTTACCCATGAGAGTGGGCATGCGGTTGTCACTGAGTGGCACCCACTGGCGTGTGTCTTCTAGGGTTGACCAGATGACATGCTGGACGCCGACGTGCTTGGCGGCCTCAGCCATTGCAGTGGCTTCGGCAAGCTCTTTCTCAGGGGAAAAGTGATCCCAGAAGAACGTGACACAATATGCCCCATGAGCCCCATGGAACGCTTTCTTCAGACTTTCCAAGTCGTCGACGTTGGCTGAGACAATCTCAGCACCCAACTTCGCTAGCTCTCTAGCTTTGTCAGAAGTAACGTTTCTTGTCAATGCGCGCGCAGTGAATTCCCCCTTCACATCATTCATGATGGCGCGGACCAGACCGCCGCCTTGCGCCCCGGTCGCACCCACAATAGCAATGATCTTCTTTTCAGCCATACAAGTCTCCTCATTGAATTGAAGCCACAATTGGGAAAATCTCATCCCCCAGTTCAGCCGTCCGCTTGCCAATACGTGCTAATCGATCAGAACGGGATCGGTGAAAAACAAACCTCCAGAGTCAACGCGACCCTTCACAAAACAATCGAACGAAGGACTCAGGAGAGAATTCGGCTCAAACTTACTTCTTATCGCTCCCCATCGAAGAACGGGCTTTACAAGTTTTACCTAGAGTGTCATTAAAGCAGATTGCCGGAAAGAAGTGAATAACAAACGCCGCGGGGATGACTGCGGCAACTCAGGAGACGACGTTCAGCCAGCCGCCATCCACGTAATAGGTGCTCCCAACGCAATAGCTCGCACGAGGCGAACACAAGAAGGCCATGAAAGTCGCCAGCTCTTCAGGGCCTGCGAATCGTCCAATGGGAGCATACTTCTTGGCAATCTCGTCCAGGTATTGTTCCCAGCTAACCCCAGTGCCCTCTGACCTCTCTCTAGCGGCTTGCTCCCAAGCCGATGTCAGTATTAGGCCTGGATTGATACAGTTGACACGTATATTCTCATGGATAACTTCATTAGCCAGGCATTTGGAAAACATCATCAAGGCTGCCTTGGTCACATTGTAGATAGGCTCATGACCAAGCGGTTGTCTGCCACAGATGGACGCGTTGTGAAGGATGACCCCACCTCCACGCTTGCGCATTAGGGGAATCATGCCCCGCGCCATCCGGACAGATGCCATCACATGTAATTCCCAATAGTACTGCCATTTGTCATCGGGAGCATTGAGGATTGTCTCATTGCTACCTATCCCGGCATTCTCGATTAAAATATCTACACCGTCGAATGCCTTTTCGACTTCACCGACAGTGCGAGAAATGTCCTCCGTATTTGTAACATTGGTTGGCAATCCGAGAACCGTTACCCCATATTGACTCTGGAGCTCGGTAGACTTTTCTAGCAATCGCCGTGCTTCTCTGGCACAAAGAACCAAGTGCACACCCTCTCCGGCAAGCGCCCGGGCTACAGCGAGGCCGATACCCATGCTTCCACCCGTAACCACAGCCACCTTGTCCCTTAGACCTAAGTCCATTTTCACATCTCCTCGTTGGTTGGCCGACTAATCTTATCCATGAAAGATTTTAGTTCCAGTTTTTGATGCGGGGCCAGATCTCCTGAAGATTCTTCCATCCTTTGGGGCTACGGCAAAGGAAGAGGTCCCAATGTTGTGATGCCATAGCATAAGGATGTCCAACCTCGCCAACCTTCTCGACCTGCTGGAACTTGTCCTCCAGAACCTCTCGGCGATCGCCCATTACCAGGATCGTTTCACCTGTATAACCGCGTGGCCCCCAGTACCAGTAAGTCAGGTGTCCCGAGATGGCCTTTGGCAAGCCCAGTTTCGGCCCATAAAAGTCGACGGCACCCGCCTGTCCGTAATCCTGGGCGAAGATCGCCGTCCTTTCTCGCTCAGGGACGGGAATGGCGCGATAGGCAGTGGCCACGGTCTGAACCATCTCGGGCCATCCAAAGCGGTCTGCAAAGAGTTGCGGCAGGGCACTAGCGCGCCGAGTTTCAAGCTTAGGTTGAGATATTCCCAGTGTTTTTGTGTACTGAATATAAGTCTCCGGAGGCAACAATGGAAGCATGATCGGGGCAAGCACCGCACCGGTGGCAGCAACTAATGCAGCATATGCGGGTCTTATCCAAAGCCAACCAGCTCGGCTGACCCACTGCTCGATTGCGGTGGCCCCGCCTGCTATCAGCATTGGGTAAGCCGGAAGCAAGTAATAAGTTCTCCCACTGGAGGCAAGAAGAATTCCCAGGCTGACTAAATACGCGAGACCAAACACGCGGAAGCGCTGACGACCATTGCCAGCAAGAAAGTACCACAACCCAGCCATCCAAACCGGTAGAGCAGGCGGAAGCATAAAGAGAATCTGCTGTCCCATGAACCCGAATGGGGACAGTACAACGTTGCGCTGGTTCCGCTTTATATTAGCGAGTAGTTCCAGGTGGGGAAAGTGATGCTGCCACATCCAAATCAGATTGGGGATGAAGATAATCAACGCGATCAATCCACCGGCTGCAAACCACCAATTCCAAATCAGCCGACGTTGAGTCGTCAGGACCAACGAAACAATGAATGCAAAACTGAAAAGTAGCATCGTGTGCTTATTCAGCATGCCGACACCTGCCAGCAGTCCGAATATAAGCCACAATTTCGCATTGCTTGTGTCGATCAGACGGGCGAGGACCAAGGCACAGCCTGTCACTAGAAGTAATTCCACGGAATTCATCGACAGGTAGGCATGAATGGCAAACCAGGCAGGCGATACTGCTACGGCGAGTGCAGCGAGCCCTTGTGCGAATCGCTTCCCTCCGAATTGCCTTACGAGGGAACCAACAAACAGGACATTTGCGGCCCCGATCAGGGCAGGGATCAAATGAATAGCAAGGATAGAATCGCCGAATAGTCCACGTGCCAGCCAAGCTTGAAATGCAGTAAGAGGAGGCATATCTACGTAGCCCCAAGCGAGGTGCTCCCCGCAGGCCAGGAAGTATAATTCATCGATAAAAAGACCATAGTTGGCCGCGGCTGCCATATGGAGCAACATCTTGAAAATCGCCAAATAAGCCACTATTGCCGGACCAGTCAGCCATTTACTAGCTTTCGAAATGATTACCTGATGTGAGCGCCCTTTTGCTCTTGGGCTTATCTCTGGAAGATCTATTCCTGAATTTTGAATAATTGACTCGTTCATAGCCGGCCCCGCGGTATCAAAGGAATGACATGTCCACAGTCATAAATTCTCTGGCAAACCCCT
>DATKMG010000520.1:0-4233 GCA_035541995.1 Terriglobia bacterium | reverse complement strand
AAACCCTGTGGTCAAAAGCGGAAATCTCATGAATCCCAGGTTGGCATGGATAGAGGCATATCGCAAGGGAGCTTACGAAGCACTAATGTGCAACTATAAAGGTGAGCTCACTGAGTGTGCTATGAGTAATCTGTTTCTGATCAAGCACGAGGTGTTGAAGACGCCGGCTCCGGAGTCCGGGATTCTCCCTGGTCTGACCCGCAATCTGGTCTTGCAGGTTGCCCGCGATCAATCTATGAATGCTCAAGAAACGTCACTGATCCCTGGCGACCTGTTGGAAGCAGATGAAGCCTTTCTGACCGCAACCTCTCGCGAAATCGTGCCAGTAGTTCGCTGCGACGAGAGGGTTATTGGAACAGGCTACCCAGGACCGCTGACCCGATGGTTGCATGAAAGATACAAGGACAAGGTGCTTACCTTGATGAAGCATTGTGAGTGATCATCGACAGCCTTGGCAAAAAAGGCGCCTTGCTGATTATTGACTCTTAGATGTCATGGTGACCTCTCCCCCCTCACCCGACCTTGTGGAGGCTTATCAGGCTTCCACCCCTCTCCTCCGCCGGGGAGAGGGATTGGGGTGAGGGGGCAGTGTCACTATATTCTGCAAGTCTCTATAATGAACCCATGAAAGAAGCCCTGCGAAGATTCTCAGAGTACTTGAAGGCAAAGAATGTTTCTCCACACACGTACCGAAATTATTTGAGTGATTTGGAACAGTTCTACAACTATCTGACCCCTTCCGAAGCCGATGGAAGCCGTCCCTCGTATTCCCTGGATAAACTAGACAATCTGGTCATTCGGGAATTTCTGGGCCACCTGCACGGTCAAAAGTTGGAGAAGTCGTCAATGGCGCGCAAAATATCCGCCATTCGATCCCTGTGCAAGTTCCTATGTCGTGAAGGGCTGATGGAGCAAAATCCAGCTAAACTCGTACGTTTACCCAAGGTTCCCCAAAGAATCCCTAATTGCCTAACCGTTGATGATGTGGTCAGGCTGATCGAATCTCCGGACCTCTCCAAACCATTGGAGCGCCGCGACCGTGCCATTCTTGAGCTGCTTTATGCCTGTGGGGTGCGGGTCAGCGAATTATCGGGCCTCAACGTGGAGGACGTCAATTTCAAAGAGTGCCTCGTACTGGTAAGAGGCAAAGGTCGTAAGGAACGTATCGTTCCCTTTGGGCGGCCTTGTAGCGCTGCCCTCGGCGCCTATCTCGACGGGCGAAAATCTCGCGAACTCCGTCATATAGAAGAAAAACAGAATCCGTTATTTCTGAATCATCTTGGTACACGAATAACACCGCGGTCAATCGCCAGGCTCATTGAGAAATATGTCAGGCGCAGCGGCCTGAATCAGAGAGTTAGCCCCCACGCTCTTCGCCATTCCTTTGCCACGCATCTATTGAATTCAGGTGCAGACCTGCGGTCGATACAAGAGTTGCTCGGACACCAGAATCTTTCCACTACCCAGAAGTACACCCATCTGACCATCGGCCATTTGATGGAACAGTATGACAAATCTCACCCCAAGGCTTGATGCGCAGGGCTGGAATCAACGGATCAACGAGAAAGCTCGTGAGTTAGGGTTCGCCAAGTCCGGGATCCGCCGTGTGGAGCGTTTGGATGACCGCAACCGCCTTGAAGAATGGCTCGCCGAAGGGAACCATGGCGAGATGCAGTGGATGGCCAGGAATTCGGATCGACGTCTTGACCCCTCAAAAGTCCTGGCCCAAGCCCGGTCCATCATCACGCTGGGAGTCAACTACTATACGCCGATCGGCCACTCCGAGTCGCCGCTCCATGGGAAGATCTCTCGCTATGCCTGGGGGAAGGACTACCACCTGATCCTCAAGAGCCGATTAACGCGCCTGACGAATTGGATCCTTGACACGAGTCCCGCATCCTGGGGACTGGCCTATTGTGATACGGGACCCATTATGGAGAAAGCTTGGGCCCAGTTGAGCGGGATGGGCTGGATCGGCAAGCACTCTAACCTGATCACTCGAGAGCTGGGTTCCTGGTTGTTCCTGGCGGAGATACTGACCGACCTGGAGTTGGATTCCAATCTGGAATCGAGGAACCATTGCGGAACGTGCCATCGCTGCATCGACGTGTGCCCGACGCGAGCCATTGTGGCGCCTTATGTGGTGGACGCACGGCGGTGCATTTCATACTTGACCATTGAATTACGAGGCCCAATCCCCCGGGAGTTCCGTGTCTTGATTGGAACCCGCATTTTTGGATGTGATGATTGCCAAGATGTTTGCCCCTGGAATAGATTCTCTCAACTGAGCCTGGAATCTGGCTTCTACCCGGGTCCGGACCACCACGCGCCTGCTTTGGCTCAACTAATAGGGATGACCGAACTGCAATTTCAGGAGCGTTTCCGCCACAGCCCAATCCGGCGAGCCGGATATCGAGGGTTCCTCCGTAATGTCGCGGTAGCACTGGGTAATAGCGGTGATCCCAGCACGATTCCGGCTTTGCAGAAGGCCATGAGTCATCCTGAGTCTCTGATCCGCCAGCACGCAGCCTGGGCTCTGGGAAAGATCGGAGGGACTGCTGCCAAAGCCTTCCTCGCGAAGGCTCTTCAAGGTGAGGAAGATGTGTTGACTAGAGAAGAGATCGAATTGGCAATGCAAGCGGCGGAAAAGCCAATGTAGGTTTCTTTTGTCGTCGGTCGAGACATACACTGCTCTCTTAATTTCCTGAGGGCCGGCATCGTCCTATAATAGGAACACTCAACCTTGTAAACGATCAACACCGCCAAAGAAGGTGATGCCGGAATGACTGAATCCAACTGCGAAACAGGAAATGTCACGTTGAAGGATATATTTGCCCTGGTTGACGATTTGTTCTTTGTCGAGAAGATTCGCGCCACCGGAAAAGGAGCAGGAATCCCAGTTGAAATTATGAAATCGGGTGAAGACTTGATTGGTCGGCTCCGGAAGGTGTCTCCGGGGCTTGTCATCGTTGACCTGAACGAAACGGCGACAAACCCGATACAAACCATCCAGAAAATCAAATCCGATCCGCAATTGCTCGGTGTTCCAATTCTTGGCTTCTTTTCCCACGTTCAGGAAGATCTGAAGAGAAAGGCCCTCCAAGCTGGTTGTAATACAGTTCTACCCCGGTCTTCTTTCTCCAGAAATCTGGCAAGGATTCTGACCGAGTATTCCAATCAGTAGCGATTATTGAAATAGTCGCTAAGAATCGTTTGGTGGTCAAAAGCGATGGGAGAAGGCAAATGGTCCTTCTGGACAAGCTGGACATCCGCGGCATCGTCTTGAGCAACTGGCGTTCCCTCCGCCGAAGCCACAAACACAATGCTGACTGTATGTCCCCGGGGATCCCTTCCGGGGTCCGAATAGACATGGAACTGCCGCAGGAGTTTCACGTGGAGGGAAGTTTCTTCCAGGGCCTCTCGTACGGCGGCCTCTTCGACGGATTCCCCGTATTCCACGAAGCCACCCGGTATCGCCCACCCTTCAGGAGGGAACTTTCTCCTCACCAGAACAATACTGGTTGGAGATCCATTCATGCGGATGATGATGTCCGCAGCTAGTCGCGGGTATCGCTTCTTGTCCATCGGGCCTCTTGAATATACTTGATTTGGTCCTTGTAGATGAAAGCATTCGGCTGGTGAGTCCGGGTCACACGAATGAAGCTGCGATCATAGTATTCAATCCAACCTGAGATCTCCTCTCCATTAGTCAGCTTGACCAGAACAGGAGTCCTGCTGCGAACCAGGTTCGCGAGGTATTGACCCTCCGCATTGGTTTGTTCTTCAGCTTGTCGAGAATGGAGTATTGAATAAGCGATAGGATCTCTTGGTCCCCGTTTGTCGTGTCTCCTTCGCATGTCTGCCTTGCCCTTTCCTTTTCATGCCTCGCAAAAAATGTTAGCATGCAGCCTTTGAATTTGGCCGCAGGCTGCTTCCAACCACTATGTTGAAGGGGATATCGATCCAGCTTTTCCTGAGAGAAGAACTCACCCTGGACCGTTTTGAGACGATTCGGGATGCTGGGTTCGATCGCAATGAAATCCTGGCTATTCCCCCTCACTTTGACTATAAGAACAAAAACAAAGTTCAGGACTTGGCGGCCTGGCTGCGGGATCAGGAAACCTTCCTGCACAGTATTCATACACCTTTTTCAGCGGACTATCAAGCACTGCAGGCCCGACAGTGGCTTTCTGTCGCGAGTTCGGAGGATCAATGCGTTTTGTCAATATCCAG
>DATKMG010000519.1:0-11125 GCA_035541995.1 Terriglobia bacterium | reverse complement strand
TTCCCCGTATCCAGAGATCCTTTCCTGGAGTCAATCTCAACGGCCTCAGCAGGGTTCAGTGTACACATATAAATGGCCTCTTCCAGAGCGGTCTTGGTCCACTGAACCACGTTCTTCAAAGCCTGTTGTTGCGTTAGTGTGCTTCCTGCCAATTGGTTTTCCAGGTTGCGGCAGATCCCCCCAGACACATTCACGGTCAAGTCCCCCAATTGATACTGGCCGTCGGGCATACCCGCGGCTGTAATGGCGTCTGTGATGAGGATCGACTTGCGCACACCCTTGCAGCGCACCAGGATGTCAAGAACGACAGGGTGCATATGGACGCCGTCGGCAATAGCCTCAGCCCAGACCCTTCTGTCTGTCAAGATAGCTCCCAGGATCCCCGGTTCACGGTGATTGAAATCTCTCATAGCGTTGAAACTGTGAGCCGCCTGGGAAGCACCCGATTCGATGGCGCGGCGAGCCTCTTCATATGTGGCATTGGAATGGCCGAGTGAAACAAATACACCCTTTCTCCGCGCATTCTTGATGAACTCTACAGCCCCATCCAGCTCAGGGGCCAGCGTAATTAGCCTGATAGTATTTCCAGAGATTCTCAGGAGCTCGTCAAAGATGCGGACCGAAGGCGGACGAATGAACGCCGGCAAGTGAGCCCCTCTCTTGGCCTCGCTGATGAATGGACCTTCCAGGTGGAGGCCCAGGATGGTTGCTCCGCCGAGGTCCTGGCCTACATGCTTGCCCAGACTCTCAACGGCTTGAATGGTGGCGATGGGCGAAGCACTGACCGTGGTCGCCAGACAGGCAGTGCTCCCGTGCCTTGACAGGTGTCTGCAGACCACTTCCAACGCGTCTTTGCTACCCTCCATGAAGCTCCGGCCACCACCTCCATGCACGTGAAGGTCAATAAACCCAGGGACGAGAATTTGATCCGGGAATTGGTACTTTTGGAATTCCTCTTCCTGGAACTTCACATCAGAGCGCCTGCCGACTTGGAGGATTTTCTCCCCTTCGATACACACGACTCCATCAGGGACTACCGTCTCTGGGGTGATGACTTTTCTGGCAAATATGGCCATTCGAGGAGCCTGTGTCATCGAATTCTCCAAAATCCAAAAAGGGCTACTTGCCCTTCCCGGTTCAGTCATTTTCCAACGCTTTCCTCAGGTTCATTCCAGATCGCTCTAGTCGTTCCAAAGCTCGCGTTGCCGATTCTTTCTTAATCAGCATGACAATAGCCACCTTGAGGTTTCCGTGAGCCTGTCTCATAGCACGGCTCGCCGCCCTGGAGTCTACACCCGCGATGGCCATAATAATCCGGCGTCCCCGCTCGCGCAACTTGCTGTTCTTCATCTGGACATTGATCATCAAGTTGCTGTAGACATGCCCGAGCTTGATCATGATCCCGGTGCTGATCATGTTTAACACCAGCTTTTGGGCCGTCCCGGCTTTCATCCGGGTTGATCCGGTAATGACCTCCGGGCCGACCACCGGGGCGATGGAAGCATCAGCCAGTGCGGCCATTTCCGAGAGAGGATTGCAGGTAATACTAATGATACGGGCCCCCACTTTCTTCCCATAACGCATCGCACCAAGAGTGTACGGGGTCCTGCCACTGGCAGCGATTCCCACTACCACATCCCGGGAGCAAACTCGTCTTTTTCGCATGGCGACGGCTCCTGCCCGTTGATCGTCCTCAGCAATTTCCATCGGTAGATGAGCGGCCCGCATCCCACCGGCAATGACTGCCTGGATTAGCGAGCGACTCACACTAAAAGTGGGGTGGGACTCGCTCGCATCGAGGATTCCCAACCGGCCGCTGGTTCCGGCACCCACATAGAACAAGCGCCCGCCAACTTTCAGTGCCTCCACGGCCAGATCAATGGCCCTGGCAATTGCTGAAATCTCCTTCTCGACTGCCAGCGGTACAAGCTGATCCTCACGGTTAATGACCTTCAGCATCTCCGGGGTGGAGAGCCTATCGATATCAGCGGAGGCGGGATTCCTCTCTTCAGTCAATAATTTGTTCATAAGAGTGCCCCATGACTACAACGTCTTGGTGACCTTCTCGAGTGATCTCGGCTTATCAGGGCTCAATCCCTTGACCTCTGCCAGAAGAGCAGCAAAAAGTTGTGCTGGAATGACGTAAGGGATAGGCGTCAAGAATTCGTCGGTCTTATCCGGAATCTGGATAGCCTGCGTGGCCCACTTGAGTGCCGCTGGATTGCCGGAAATCACGATCGTCTCAGCTCTCAGCTTCTTCAACCGATATGTCAGTTGGGAGAGGTCTTTGAACGTCTTGCCGGGTGGGACAAATAGAATAACAGGGAAGTCCCTCTCGATTATTGCTACGGGACCGTGCACGAAGTCTGCCGAGGAGAAGCGGTCACACACAATGTAACAGGTCTCCATCAGTTTGATGGCAAGTTCGTAGGCATTGGCGTAATTCAGTCCTCGTCCCACTACCACACAATGGTCCATGAAGCGGTACCGACCAACCATCCCTTCAATCCGGGGTTCCAGACTCAGCGAGTTTGCAGCCAGTTCAGGAATTCTAGCCAGTTGATCTAATCCTTTACCTCCCTGAAGCGCTGCTGCCAGCAGATAAAACATGAGCAGTTGTCCGGTATAGGTTTTGGTGGCGGCCACGCTCCGCTCTTTACCGGCCCGAATCAAGAAAACCTCATCCGTCAGACCGGCCATAGTAGATCGAGGTTCATTGGTGATGCCCAGGGTCAAAGCCCCACTTTTCCTGGAGTTCTCCAGAACCTGATTAATGTCGGTCCCTTCGCCGGATTGCGATACGCCAACCACGAGACAATTCTTCAGTTGTAACCGGGTCTGATACAGAGTGTGAAGGGAAGGGGCTGAGAGGGAGACAGGGATGCCAGTCGTCATTTCCAGCAGGTACCTTCCAAATAAAGCAGCATTGTCAGAGGATCCTCGTGCAACCAGGACAATCACGCGCAATGACTGCGATCTTAAGTACCTGCCATACTTCAGTACTCTAGGGGCCTCTTCTTCAAGGGTCCGCCTGAGCACATCGGGTTGCTGCCGGATCTCATCGAGCATCAAGGACATCGCTCTTACCTACAGGGTCAAAGTCTTTCCAAGACTGATTCACGAAAAAGACACTTCATGCCAACCAACCTGAGAGGAACCGGCGGCATCCTGCCGCTGAACTTCTCGAAAAATGTCCAAACTCCAGCCAACGGCCTTTCAGGCCGTTACACGACTAAGCGTTTAAGGTCAATCCCAGCCACTGCGACAGAAATGTCAAAACCTACAGGTGCGGACGTGATTTTCAGATCCCCAGCTTTTCAAGTTCAGAAAAAATCGTCGCGACGGGTGACGGCGGTCACCCGCGCGGCGACCATCTAAACCCCTGCCTTATTGTTCAAGCGCTTTTACCACGAGATCAGCAACTTCGCGTCGAACTTCTTGAATCCCATTGTTCTCACGCGACGGGTACACTCTGTTCGTTAGCAATATGATGAAGAGTTGGCGCGAGGGATCGATCCAGATCGATGTCCCGGTGAAACCCGTGTGCCCGAAGGATTGACCCGATAACAAGCTGCCTGCAGAACTGCCTTCCGTGGGGGTATCCCAACCCAAAGCCCGGCTGCTACCGGGAGGTATATTCTGCCGGGTCACAAAGGCTTCCAGGGTGCTCCTCTTGACAATCCGACGATGATCGTAGATTCCTCCGTTGAGGAGCATCTGGCAGAAAACCGAGAGATCCCCAGTATTTCCGAATAGGCCCGCATGACCGGCAACACCGCCCATGGCAAAAGCATTTTCGTCATGCACCTCGCCATGAACCAGCCGACCTCGCCATGGGTCCTGTTCCGTGGGGGCAATCTCCTCCCTGAACTCAACGGATGGATTGTATAATGTGCACTTCATCCACAGAGGCCCAAAGATCCTCTCCTGGGCCAACGTATCCAGGGGTTTGCCGGTCAGTTTCTCAATGATATCGCCGAGGAGGATGATCCCAAGGTCACTGTAAACGGTCTTGGAGCCAGGCTCGAATTCCAGGGGAGTCTGAAGGACCTTTTGCACAAATTGACCCTTACCTCGCGTGTCTTTGTAGAAGGGCAAGTGACCGGGAAAACCGGAAGAGTGAGTCAGGAGATGCCGGATGGTGATCTTCTCTTTGCCGCTACCCGTGAATGTTGAATAGAAGCGGGTCAGGGGGTAATCCAGATCGAGCAGGCCTTGATCGACCAGTTGCATCGACAGAGTAGTGGTGCTGATCACCTTGCTTAGCGAAGCCAGGTCATAAAGAGTTTTGGTGGTAACAGCTGGAGATGCCTCGGAATATTCGTACCTTCCAAAGGCCTTTTGGTAAATCTGTCGGCCCTGAAACCCCACTGCCAGCGATGCGCCTGGGAAAACGTGCTTGCGGATGCTTTGCTGCATCAGTGTATCAAGGGATTCAAGGCGGATCCCCCATTCAGCCTGATGATTTGACGCCGCCGCCGGCTCGTTGCCTCCCGCGGAGATTTGCAGGGTCATATCGGATTTGGGACGTTGAATCCCGTCATAAAGCTTGGCGAAACCGGGGACAGACACCGGGCTCTTACCTTGAATTGGGATTTCCCCAAACAGAGCTTTTACCGCAGCCCGCTGAGAGACGTCGGCATTGCTGAAGGTACAGAAGCAAGTTTGAACGGCGTTGAGTTCTTCCAATAGGTATGGACTTCCTAAGACGGTAGTTACTAACGGCCCATCCAGTTTGAAGAGCCGGTTCATAAACCGCACAAGCCGTTCGGGCAATTCTACGGTGCCGGTGCCGGTCACGATTCGCAGAAAAATGGCACTGATAATCAAATCGCTGCGCCTGGCCTTGTTAATCGCCTGATTGAGCGCATAGTCCGTACTGGCAGAAGAAATCGTATCGACTTTCAAATCCTCGATTCGGGACTTGAGTTCCTGGAGGAATACACTCGTGTCTTCGTGCTGATCCCGTCCCAGAATCAGGCACGCATAGGCGGACCGGACCTTACGAACATCCAAGGGGCACAGCTGTTTTGTGTCTCGTAACAATGTAACAGATGCATCAGCCATTGCCTGGGCGAACTGCTGGTGCTCGGGGCTACCCACTACCCGGCTAACTTCGCTGATCTCCACTCGCTGCGGGATCTGCAGCCCCAACTGGGCCTTGGTTCGAAGGACCTTTTCGACGGAATGGTTTAACCGCTCCTCGCTGATCTCGCCGAGGCGCACTGCCTCCAGGAGCGATTGGATAACGACGTCCGGGAAAGGAGGATCCAGGAGCATGTCGGCCCCGGCCTTCACTGCCCGAACTGCGGCATCTCCGGTCCAGTACTCTTTGTCCAGCCCCGCCATCGTCAGCGAATCGGTAACGACCAGTCCGGTAAAGCCCAACTCTCGCTCGAGCAATTCCCCCAGAACGTGGTAGGACAGGGTCGCTGGTATTTTGGGATCAGGCTCCAGGGAGGGCACCGCCAAGTGAGCGGTCATGATGGCGCCGACCCCCAGGTCAATGACTTTCTTGAAAGGGACGAGCTCTTCCCGCTCCAGACGATCACGGTTAACAGAAAGGGTGGGGAGATCCAGATGGGAATCCACACTGGTGTCCCCATGGCCCGGGAAGTGTTTGCCAGTGGTCAGAACCCCGGACTGCTGGGCACCCCGGACAAAGGCTGCGCCCAGACGTGCGACCAGCGCAGGGTCTTCCCCATACGAGCGAATATTGATGACCGGATTATGAGGGTTACTGTTTACATCGAGGACTGGGGCAAAAATCCAGTTAACACCAATGGACTTGGCTTCCTGCGCGGTGATTTGGCCTTGGCGGAAAGCCCAATCCTCTGTTCCGGTGGCCCCGATAGCCATGTTCCAGGGGAACGAGGTCGTTCCTCGAATTCGGAAATTCGCTCCTCGCTCGAAGTCCGAGGCAATCAACAAAGGGATCTTGGACCGGGCTTGCATCCGGTCTATGAGACTGGCGGACTCATAGATATCTCCCGCAAAGAGAATGAATCCGCCAACGTGGTTATCGCGGATCTGCTTCTCAATTTCCAGAAAACCGGGACTGGAGTCATGTAGGTAGATCCCTCGAAACGCGGGCATCACCAATTGCCCGACGCGTTCTTCAAGAGAGAGTTCAGCGAGAACCTGCCGGACCCAGGAGTCCGTGGCCGCCGGTGTAATGGAGTCTGCTCCAACTTTGAGAGGCATGATTGACTGAATGCTCAGAGCGAACGTAACAAGCCACGGACGCTTAATCCAGTAGCGAGAAAAAGAAAACATAACATGAAGAGACTGTAGGTCAAGAGGACAATACCCAAGCCAACGGCTATGACTATAACATAATCGAAAAATGCAATCGGATGCGAATTAGCCGGCCGTGGGACCGCTGTCCCCCGAGAGGCAACCCGTTTGACCCGGACTACCTCAGCATAACCCTGCTCAAGCTGTGATACAATTAGATAAAGAGGTGACAAATGAATACAGGAATATCTGTCAGACTGCCAAAGATACTTGCCGAGCAGCTCGACAGCATCGCTAAAGAAACTGAGAGGCCGCGTTCCTACATCATCCAAAAGGCGTTAGAGTCATATATCGAAGACTATGCGGACATTCAGATTGCCCTTGACCGGCTGCATGACAAAACCGATCCGATTGTTTCGGGAAAAGAACTGAGAAAATCGCTTGGCATATAGCATCACCTACAAAAAGTCAGTTCACCGCGATCTGAAGAAGTTCTCCAAGGTGGAGGCGACGCGGATCCTTGACCAGATTGAGGAGGAGTTGTCTAAGAAACCAGAAGACTACCCGGTCCTCAAGGGGCAATTTGCAGGTCTTCGTAAGTATCGCATCGGCGACTATCGGGTGATTTTCGCTATCTTGGAAAATGATGTTTTGATCCTTAGGATCGGCCACCGTCGCGACGTCCACAAACGGAAAATCTAAAGAGATCGAACAGCCCACCAAGTTGCATTCGGGTGAATTCCAATGGTCTCCCCAACCGGTCCTCAACTTCTCTCGTTCTTCCAGTCCCTCGAGCCGCAGATGATTCAGTGGCTTGTGGAGCTGACAAACCAGGACACACCCAGCACATCAAAGCCGGCTCTTGATGCCTTGAGCAAAGAACTGGCCGGCCGGTTTAGCGAGTTTGGCGCTCAAGTTGAGATCCTCACGGCATCGAACGCAGGAGATCATCTCATCGCCCGTTTCGGCCACGGTCTTGAGGGAAAGAAGCAGTTGCTGTTGCTGGGACACCTGGATACGGTATGGGATGTTGGCGAAGCCAGGAAGCGGCCAGCACGAATCGAAGACGGGAAGCTCTTTGGCCCGGGTGCTCTCGACATGCGAGGGGGGTTGACTCTGTTGCTGGCCCTGGGGAATTTCCTTTCGTTCAATGCAGACCAACTAACAAGGCCCATCACAATATTACTGGTTTCTGATGAAGAAACGGGTAGTCATTCTTCACGTCCTTATATAGAGAGTGAAGGACGCCAAAGTGATGCAGCCCTGGTCCTGGAACCCAGTCTTCCGGGTGGGGCTCTGAAGACCTCTCGCAAAGGAGTCGGTGTTTTCCGGATCACTGCACGAGGCGTAGCCGCACACGCCGGTGTTGACTTCGAGCGCGGCGCGAGTGCCATTGAAGAAATATCCCGCCAGATTCAGGAGCTTTACAGCTTAATCGAACCATCTCGCGGAATAACGGTGAATGTGGGCACTATTTGCGGCGGCACACGCTCCAATGTCGTGGCGGATTTTGCGGAAATCGAAGTCGATGTCAGGGTGCCCTCTGCGGCCGAGGGCGTGCGGCTCACTCGACAAATATTCGAGCTTCTTCCCAGGAACCCTTCTGTTCGCCTCGAGATCCAGGGGGGCATTAATCGGCCACCTTTAGAGAGGTCCGATCGGATTGTCAACTTGTTCAAGCAGGCTCGAATCCTGGCGTCAGATTTGGGAATTGATCTCCGGGAAGGATCGACCGGAGGCGGTAGCGATGGCTGTTTCACGGCGGCGATAGGCGTTCCGACGTTGGACGGGCTGGGTCCGGAGGGGGACGGTCCCCATGCCCTCCACGAGCATGTGCTCCTTTCCAGTCTCGTACCGCGGGCAGCACTGCTGACCCAGTTGGTTCTGCGGCTATAGAACTCAGGACACGGATTAACACAGAGAACACGGATCTAATTCAGGAATCAAGATGGAAGATCAAGTTACTGCCCGCAATGAGCTCAAGCATGGAGACATTACTGACCTTGTCCTTAAAGCATTCTTTCGAGTTTATAATGAGTTGGATTACGGATTTCTTGAAAAAATTTATGAGAATGCTCTGATCATTGCTGCTCGGGAGCTGGGATTAGCTGTCGAGCAGCAAGTCAGAGTTCACATTTATTTTGATGGGAAGGTGGTTGGAGACCATGTCATCGATCTGCTCTTCAATAACGCTGTAATAGTCGAAGTGAAGGCAGCCAAATCTCTCTTGGAGGAGCATGAGGCCCAGCTTTTGAATTACCTGAAGGCTACCCCATTTGAGGTCGGGCTATTATTAAACTTCGGGCCAAAGCCTCAGTTCAAGAGGAAGGTTTACGACAACGGGGTGAAGGGGAATTTGTCTTGGTATAAGCCAGTCTAGTTTAACTAAAGGAGTATCCGTGCACTCCGTGTTGATCAGTGTCCTGCTGATATGAAAATTGATCGAATTGAATTGCGGTTGATTGAGATGCCGTTGGTTTCGCCGTTTGAAACGAGCTTCGGACAGACAGTAGTTCGGCACATCATCCTGACTCGAGTCTTTGGAGAGGGGGTTGTGGGATATGGAGAAGTCACATCCCCGGAGGGGCCGTTCTACAATCATGAATCCACGGGAACGGCGTGGCACATCCTCAAAGATTTCATTGCTTCCCTGCTGCTTCAGTGTGAACTCCAGCATCCTGTCGATGTAGCCCCCTTGCTTAAGCCCATTCGAGGACACAACATGGCAAAGGCCGGCCTGGAAACTGCTCTTTGGGATCTGCAGTCCCGGCTTTTGGGAAAACCGCTTTGGCAATTGCTGGGAGGCACTCGCCCATTCATCGAATGCGGGGTGTCTATCGGAATCCAAAAGACCCTTAAAGATCTTCTACAAAAGATCGAAAACGAACTCAAAGCGGGTTACCGGCGGATCAAGATCAAAATCAAACCGGGTTGGGACCTCGAGGTTATCAAAGAAGTCCGCATGAACTTTCCCACTATCCTGCTGATGTGCGACGCCAACTCGGCATACTCGCTGGAGGACCTCGACCTCTTTCGCAGGTTGGATGAGTTCGGCTTGTTAATGATTGAACAACCTTTAGGTTGGAATGATATTATTGATCACATTCGCCTCCAGAATTCGATCCGGACACCGATCTGTCTGGATGAATCGATCCTGGACGCCGAGGATGCCCGAAAAGCCATTGATGCCGGGGCCTGCCGAATCATCAATATCAAACTGGGCCGGGTTGCCGGGCACAGTGAGTCTCGGAAGGTTCATGACCTATGCCAGGTCCGCACAATACCGGTGTGGTGCGGAGGTATGCTGGAATCGGGAATCGGACGAGCCCACAACGTGGCCTTGTCAACTCTCCCCAATTTCAACTTGCCGGGGGACGTATCCGCAAGCCGGCGCTATTTCAGCAAGGATGTCATCTGGCCGGAGGTGGAAGTCGATACGCAGGGCAGGATCCGAGTGCCAGAGGGGCCAGGTCTCGGTTATGAGCCGGATTGGAAGCGAATTGAGGAAGTTACCTTAAGAACAGAAGTGTTTAAGCGAGTTTCTTAGTTTTTATCAAGGGATAATCTGTGGGATTCTGTTTGTGATACGTGGACGTGTTCTCGCTTTGTTCGGTGCAGCTTTTTGTGCCGATGGAAAGCGGCGTCGTGCCGCCGCACTCCAAAATCCAATGATTCTTCTTGAAGATTGTTAAGTCGTTCGTCCATTTATCGTCGCTGGACGCTTCTCTGAAAATCCCCCTTGGCAAAGGGGGATGAAGCTTTGATAAAGCTTCATCCTTAGCTGCCGGGGGGTTGTCCCTTTATTAAGAGCACCGGTCAATCCAGGACAGAGACAACCCCCCACCCCCCTTCAAAGGGGGAATCGGACACATTTTCACCGACCGTGTTGACCTGGATAGGTCATAGCGCACTTTCATGGAAACCATTCTCATTACGGGGATGAGCGGTTGCATTGGCTGGAACCTGGCCCAGCGTTTGAAATCCGACTACCGCGTCTACGGCACTTACCTGGATCACCCGGTGGAGATAGACCGATGTGAGTCCCTGGCATTCGACCTCACGAATCTTGGGAGGCTTGAAAGGCTGTGCACAACCATTAAGCCTCGGGTCATCGTCCATACTGCTGCATTGTCCAATCCCGACTTGTGCGAAACCGAAAGAATGCTGGCGCTGACGTTGAATACTTTTGCCACGCGGGAATTGGCCCGGATCACCAGCCTTTTGGGTTCGAAGCTGATTTACCTTTCATCCGATCTCATTTTTGATGGGATCAAGGGGATGTACAGCGAAGCTGACCAGCCGGCCCCGATGAATTATTACGCCAAGACGAAATACCTGGGAGAATTGGAAACCACGAACAATTGCGGCAATTACGTGGTTCTTCGGCTTTCCCTGGTCTATGGGCACAGCGGCGGATTAAATGAAAACTCCCTGGAAAGGATGCAAAGACAGGTCAGGGAGGGACAGAAGTTGAGACTTTTTACCGATCAGTACAGGACCCCCATCTTTGCGGGAGATGTGGTTGTTGCTCTTGAACGAATCATTGCCGACAATAGTGTAAAGGGACTGTTCCATCTTGGTGGACCGGATAAGATGAGCCGTTTTGAATTTGGCCAGCAATTCTGTAAAGCCTTTCGACACCCGCTGGATTTGCTGGTCCCCACCAGTCTGGCCGAGGCAAAGCTGCTGGGGCGGCGACCCAGAGACTGTTCGCTAGACAGCCGAAAGGCAACCCGCGTTTTGAATCTTCGACAGACACCGGTTTTTGCGGGTCTGCAATCGCTTTGCTGAGCATCAGACCTGCCCTTGATGCATGACATCATCTGCAGCACTGCGAAGCGCGTCTACGACCTTCCCAATTTGAGATTTTGTGATGCAGAGTGGTGGC
>DATKMG010000518.1:0-17463 GCA_035541995.1 Terriglobia bacterium | reverse complement strand
CGGATTGCTGAGAGCTCCTCGGCCAATCATCACACCATCACATTTCGTCTCCCCGATCATCCGGAATCCATCCTCCGGTGTCAGAATATCTCCATTCCCGATCACCGGGATCTTCAAGTGCGCCTTCAGCTCCCCGATCAGGTGCCAATCTGCTTTCCCTGTGAATCCCTGAAGGCGGGTCCGGGGATGAAGAGTAATGGCATCAACTCCCAGATCCTCGGCTAGTTTTCCCACTTCCAATGCGACGATCTCCTGATCACTCCATCCGGCGCGAATCTTGACAGTAAAAGGCATTGAGGTTGCGGAGCGGATGGCCTTCAAGAGCTCCGCCAGAAGTTTCAGGTCTCTGAGCAGTGCTGAGCCTCCACAAGCCTTCACCACCTTCTTGGCAGGACACCCGAGGTTGAGATCGACAGCATCGAAGCCCAGGTCTTCCACCATTTGGGTGGCCTCCATTAATCGCGGCGGATCCGAGCCGAATAACTGAGCCGTGATGGGACGCTCTTCATCATGGTAGAAGAGCATGCGGCGCCCCTTGACCGAATTGCGAGTCAACCCCTCTGCGCTAGTGAACTCCGTCATAACTAAACCACACCCGCCTAGCCGCTTGATCAGACGGCGAAACACACTGTCGGTCAATCCCGCCATCGGCGAGAGTACGGTCGCAGGGTTGATTACGAGGTTCCGAATACGCATCAAGTCTTCTTCTCCAAGGCAAACTGCTCGCATTCGTGAGAACTGATTTTAACACTTTTTTTCGCCAACCTTGGGTGGCGAAAAAAAGGCGGATACTTCTTTGTGTTCGCAGGGGTTTGAACTAAGATAGTGCTGCATTTCCGTAGTGACCGCCCGCCTCTGGAGAACCTCCAGAAAGCTCTCGACCTTAGGGGGACCACAGATGCAACACATGCAGTTGGGCCTGATCGATTACGCGATCATGATCATCTATTTTGTCTTCGTCCTTGGCATTGGATGGGCGCTGAAGCGGTACATGAAGACTAGCTCCGATTTTTTCATGTCGGGTCGCTCAATCCCCGCCTGGATCACGGGGCTCGCCTTTATCTCCACCAACCTGGGCGCCCTGGAGGTCATCGGGATGGGAGCCTCCGGAGCGAAATATGGAATTGCCACTTGCCACTTCTACTGGGTCGGCGCGATCCCGGCGATGATTTTCCTGGGCCTTTTCATGATGCCCTTCTACTACGGCTCGCGCGCCCGATCGGTTCCCGAGTATTTGAAGCTGCGGTTCGATGAGAAGACACGCGGCTTCAACGCCTTTTCCTTCGCAGTGATGACCATTTTCGCTTCAGGGATCTCCATGTACGCAATGGCTCTGTTGATGCGCATCCTGCTGGGTTGGAATTTCAACTTCAGTATCTTTATGTCGGCCATCATCGTCTTGATTTACACATTCCTGGGCGGCTTGACCTCCGCGATCTATAACGAAGTCTTGCAGTTCTTCCTGATTGTGGCCGGATTTGTTCCGCTGGTCTACCTGGGCCTCAAAGATGCCGGAGGGTGGGCAGGTTTGCAGAGTCGTTTGCAGACTGTGGCTACCGCCAATCATTTTGCGTCGGATGCCTGGAGCCGCAGTTGGCATTACATGACCAGCCCCACGGCCAATCCCATGGGGATTGAGTGGTTCGGCATGGTGATGGGGCTGGGTTTTGTCCTGTCTTTTGGTTACTGGTGCACCAATTTTCTGGTTGTCCAACGGGCCATGGCCGCCAACTCCATGTCCGCCGCCCGCCGGACTCCACTGATTGGGGCGTTTCCAAAGATGTTTATTCCGATGCTGGTCATCCTTCCTGGGATGATCGCCATCGCTCTTACCTATCAGGGGGGCGTCAGTGGTTTCCATTTGCCCGCAAAAGACGGTTCATTCGATTATGACATGGCCATCCCCATGATGCTGGCGCACTATCTTCCTTCCGGCCTGCTCGGTCTTGGAATCACCGCTTTGATGGCTTCCTTCATGTCGGGGATGGCGGGGAACGTCACCGCCTTCAACACGGTTTGGACTTACGATATCTACCAGAGCTATATCAGCCCCAATCGCTCTGACCAGCATTACCTCTGGATGGGCCGCATGGCCACAATCTTTGGAATTGTGGTCAGTATGGGTGCCGCCTACCTGGCCAGGAATTTCAACAACCTGATGGATTTCCTGCAGTTGATTTTTGCCTTTGTCAATGCTCCCTTATTTGCGACTTTTCTTCTCGGCATGTTCTGGCGCCGGGCTAATGGCCATGGGGCGTTCCTGGGATTGGTTTTGGGTACTGGGACCGCAGCCTTGCATCACGGGCTAACCGCTCCCGCTGGAGCCACCACCTTGATTAAAGGAGGGTGGCTGGGCACGGTCGTTCACACCTACCCAAGTGAAATGGCACAGAACTTCTGGACCGCCACGTTCGCCTGGACCGCCTGCTTTGTGGTCACTAGCCTGGTTTCGCTTGCTACCCGAGCCAATAAAACCGATGAAGAATTGAAGGGGCTGGTCTACTCGCTGACCCCCAGGCCCAAGGAAGAAGTGACCGCCTGGTACAACAAGCCGGCCACCCTGGCCGTAATCGTCCTGGCAATGACCCTGGTCTTGAATATTATCTTCTGGTAAGGAGAGACGGAATGGGACTGGATATAAGGATACCTATTGGACTGATGTTCTCTATCCTCGGCGGACTGTTGAGCATTTACGGACTCGTGAGTGATAAAGCCATTTATCAGCGGTCTCTTGGAATTAATGTCAACCTGGGATGGGGGCTGGTCATTCTGGCCTTTGGAGTACTGATGCTTATCCTAGGACGCCGTGGTATCAAGTCTGTTTGAAATCCCTGTCGAGCCGGACTCACTAAGAACATTGGAAAGCATCTTCGACACTTACCATATCCACATGTTGTGGAGCAGATCCCGGGCTCCTGTCCCTTCACGATAGAAGAAAACCTTGGCGGTCGCACGGCAGAGCAGTGAACTTTTGGAGATGTATTTCAGCCTCCGGCGTTTCGACTCCCTCTCAGTCTCCGGGTAAGTCCCTCAGATAACCTCTAAGAACTTCCTTCCAAGACCGGTTGTGGATCCGAGGGGTCCCTTCGAGAGCTCCATCGGTAAACGCCTCTTGGATTACTTCAGCAGCACATTGCAAACTGACCATCACTGGATAGATTCTCTCTCTTACTGAGCCGGGTTTCAGCCTATCATAACCCTCAGGGGTGTTGTTGGACTCGACAGCTCCCAATTTCGGTGAAAACCGATTATTATGGAGAAGGGAAGATGCCCTGCACCGGCCGGCGCTCTTAGGTGGAGCGGTTCCAGAGGGATCCACCAGAATGTGGGCCACTGGCTTGCGAATGGCGCAAAAATCCCGAAAAGGAGCTCGGTATGTCTGCAACAGTGAGCTGGAGACAAATCTTGCTGGGAGCAGTGCTTCTCATATTGATCAACGGAGATATTTCTCCGGTGTTGGCGGTTGCGGACTTTTCTCCAACCAGCAGTGCCTTTCATGCATATATCGATTCCAACATCATCCTCTCCTTGGAATTAACTCCGAAGAAAGAGTGTTTCGTGGAGATTCTAAACATGGGGAAAACGCGTCGCTGCCTTACGGTAGACAACATCTATTTGCGCACAGAGGAAGGGAAACCCTTGAAGCTGGAATCCTTCCTCTACGACGGCAGCCAATCGAAGACAGCCGGTGGCGAGAGGGCCTGTGCATTACCGGATACTCGTCGGAAATGGGAAGTTGGCTATAACTTTGATTTTCCTTCCAGGGTGCGGAAAGTGTTTTTCCTGATGGGGAACACAGCCTTCAGGCTGCAACCGCTCAGCCAGTCGGAGTTCCAGGATTTCACTGCCAATCTGGATAAGATCAATATTGGAGAATCCAGCGAGTATCTGAAGGTCTTCAATCTCAGGGTTATGTTTGGAAAGAACATCTATGGGTCTTCCGTCCGCTGTCGCAAGGTCAATATTTCTCCCGCCACTGAGGGAACTCGCGGACCCATTACATTGATCAGTACCACTCCCCGCCAAACAGAACAGGCCTATAAGAAGAAAAAGGGCGGGGAAGTTCCTATGAAAATCAAGTTGGACGCAAATGGTGAGGTTGTCGATGTAACTCCTGAAGTCATGTTGGAATACGGCCTGACAGAGCGGGCCGTCTACGAAGTGAAGAACTGGTGGGAATTCGCTCCGGCATTTGAGGAGGGGAAGCCCATTCCCAGTGAGCATACCGTAACAGCCATCTTCCGCGTCGAAGAAGAGGACGAAGACTAGCTTAACCCGAATTTCTAACCAAAGAGTTATCAAAACGCTAAGAAAAACTCGATGCGGCGGATTCACCAGAATCCATCGGCATTTTCACCCTTGCCACTCTTTATTAGCCCGCCGGAAACCCTCATGGTGAGATTCCCCGGCAAGCAGGCCGGGAATCTTGTTTGTGCCTTGGTGTTGAGAATTGCCGATTAACCCTTGAGCCTCCTTTGCAGTTAGCCGTTACTCAGAGTACCAGGCTCTCCGCCACCTCGTAGTACTTCTCTCCTCGAAGGATTCGGATTGCCTCATAGCGAGGATCATGCTCAAGCGCAATCACCCATTCCCCTTCACAAGCTTGAGAAAGAGCAGAACGCTTTTCTTCCAGGGTAGTGAGAGGTGAGAGGTCGTATCCCATGATGTAGGGCAAGGGCAAGTGGGAGGCTGTGGGCAAGAGGTCACTCGGGTAGAAAAGGACGTTGGATGAGTCTTCAATTCTTACCATTTGCAGGCCTGGCGTGTGACCATCGGAAAGCATCAGATGAACACCTGGGTACAGTTCACAAGCCCCATCCAGGATTTGGACCTGGCTGCTGCTTTTCAAGGTTCCCAATGTCTCCGGAAGGAAGCTCGCGCGGTCCTTCTCTGAAGGTTGGCAAGCCCACTGCCAATGTCGTTGCTGTATGAAGTGCGTAGCTCGGGGAAAAGTCAAGCCCAAGCCATGATCCGTATGGTCGGTCATACCTCCCGCATGGTCAAAATGCAGGTGGGTGAGAACAACATCAGTGACGTCCTCCGGTCTCAGACCCAGCTTCGCAAGACCCTGTTTGAGACAATGCCGATTTTGATCCAAGCCATAAATCTCCTGCCACTTGGGAGAAAGGACGCGCCCGGCACCACAATCCACCAGGATCCTCTTGCTTTCAGTGGAGATGAGCAAAACCCTGAGAGCCAGCTCGATCCGGTTCCGTCCGTCGGCTGGGTTTGTCCTACTCCAAATGGTCTTCGGGACCGAGCCAAACATGGCTCCACCGTCCAGGGCGAACCTGCCTGCCTCGAGCGACACAATTTCGTAGGGTCCGATTCTCATGGAATAAGAAGGAGTGTGCCATGAACGCCCGAATTTCTCCATAAAAGATTTGCTTTATTATTCGCTTTTTGTTTGCCTATAATGAGTTTGGCATTGCTGCTGTCTGATTGGAGGGACCATGGCCCTGACAAAGCGTCAATACGAAGTGCTTTCGTTCTTGGATTCATTCATCAAGCAAAACGGTTATTGCCCGAGTTTCCAGGAAATCGGAAAGGGTCTGAACCTTTCCTCTCTGGCCACGGTTCACAAACATGTTAAAACCCTCGAAGCCAAAGGCTTCATCCACAGGGGGTTCAATCAAAGCCGTTCTATTGAGGTTGTGTTTGCACTAGAGATGGGTGGCAGTGGCCGGAAAGGGCAGGAGGTATCGCACCTGGAACCAGAAAGCTCGCAGAACCGGATTGAAGGATGGGAACTCCCGTTGTTCGGTAGGATCGCTGCAGGGTTACCGCTGGAGGCGGTAACAAACAACGAAGGTCTTTCCTTGGAAGAGTTTGTGGGAAAAAAGGACGTCTTCACTCTCCGGGTGAAAGGTGATTCCATGGTTGAGGATCACATTTGTGATGACGACTACGTAATCATAGAACGAACCGAGACCGCAGTCGAAGGAGATACGATAGTGGCCTTGATCGATAACAGTGAGGCCACCTTGAAACGATTCTATCGGGAGCCGGATGGCAGGATTCGGTTACAGCCCGCCAACCCTGGAATGCAGCCGATCTTCGTCAAGGAAGAGAGTCTGAAGATTCAAGGGCGGGTCATCGGAGTTTTGCGGAAGTACTGATCTGCCAGAATTAGGCAAGTCCTATTGAGACGCAAGATGGCCGCAGGCAGGTCAGTCTGGTCTAGGTAGTTCCGTTTTACAGTTCTCAATCAATTCCGGGTCCCTTGTACTGTTTGGGTTGGTAGAACATGGATCCGTTAATCCTGCATGTCGATATGGATGCATTCTTTGTTTCTGTTGAGGAGCTCTTCAGGCCGGAGCTCAAGGGCAAGGCCGTCATCGTGGGGGGGGAGCCAGATCAGCGCGGCGTTGTTGCTGCCGCCTCTTATGAAGCCAGGAAATTCGGTGTACATTCAGCGATGCCGCTGACTACAGCCAAGTCTCTCTGCCCCCACGCCATTTTCCTTCACGGCCATCGGGAAAAATACCAGGAGTACTCTGGGCAGATTCATACCATCTTCTCTAGGTACACTCCTGTAGTGGAGATGGCCTCCATCGATGAAGCCTATCTTGACCTCAGCGGTTCCGAGCGGCTCTTCGGGAACTCGTTCCATTTGGCCCACTCCCTTCGGTCGGAGATCTTGAGACAAACCGGGCTAAGTGCTTCGATCGGTATCTCTAGAAGTCGATTGGTGTCGAAGGTGGCTTCCGACCTTGCCAAACCTGCTGGTATTCTTCATGTGTGGCCTGGCCGCGAACCGATCTTCCTGGCTCCCTTGCCGATTCGAAAGCTACCCGGTGTCGGGCGCAAAACCGAGGCGCACCTGCACGCATTGGGTATTATGTTGGTTGGGGATCTGGCCCGGGCCGGCAGGGAATATTTGGTCCGGTCCTTTGGACTATGGGGCGAGTCCTTATACCGAAAATCTCAAGGACTCGAGACGGCTCATTTTGAATTTCACGAAGAACCCAAATCTATTAGTCACGAAACTACCTTTGACCAAGACACCTCGGACCCCGGAATTCTTCAGAAAACCTTAGGCGGGCTGGTCCAGAAGGTGGCCCATCGTCTGAGAGAACACCGGATGTATGCCAAGACCGTCACGGTGAAGATTCGCGATTTTCAGTTCCGGACCGTGACTCGAGCAGGATCGCTCAAGCAAGCCACACACTTGGATGAGGAGATCCTTAAGCTAGCTTCATGCATGTTTGCTGAGTACTGGGATGGGCAACGAAAAATCCGGTTATTAGGGGTCGTCCTAAGTAATTTGAGCTTCAGTCTGTTCCAGGAGCCTTTGTTCGAGAAGTCGCATCGTGACAGGCTCGGCCGCTTGTATGAAGCCGCCGACAAGATACGAGAGAAATTCGGCTTCAATTCTATCTCTTCAGCGAGAACCATTCGATGAGCCGAGATGTTGCTTTAAAAATCTTGAAAGCACTAAGCAAGTCCGGGTACGAAACTTATTTTGCGGGGGGATGTGTTCGCGACTTGGTCTTGGGTATTCCTCCAAAGGACTACGACATCGCTACCAGTGCCCGTCCCGAAGAAGTGTTGAAGTTGTTCCCGCGGGCCTTGACGGTTGGTGCTCACTTTGGCGTGCTAATGGTCGTCGAGGACGGATGTTCTTATGAGGTCACAACTTTCCGGAGCGACGGTGTTTATGCCGACGGAAGACATCCGCAGGACGTGACTTACACCTCTGATCCCCGGCTGGATGTGCGACGCCGGGATTTCACCATGAATGGACTTTTATATGACCCGTTAAGAGAAACAATCATCGATTTTGTCGGGGGGCAAGAGGATATCCGCAACAAGTTGCTTCGCACGATTGGAGATCCGCAGACTCGTTTCCTCGAAGACAAGCTTCGGTTGATGCGGGCAGTTCGTTTCGCTGCCCGGTTCGATTTCCGAATCGACCCGGAGACCCGCTCCTGGATCCTGAAGCTATCGCCCCACTTGACAGAGGTTAGCCGCGAGCGAATACGCGACGAATTGGTCCGCATTCTCACCCAAGGCTATGCCGCTCGGGGTGTTCAACTTCTCGAAGATTGCCAGCTGCTACCCCAAATCCTTCCCGAAGTTTCGCAGCTAAAGGGTGTGGCCCAGCCTCCTGAATTCCATCCCGAGGGAGACGTTTGGCGTCACACCCTGCTGATGCTGGAACACGTGGATGAAACTCGGAGTGAAGGCCCAGCCAAACGAATCGAGGCTGAGCTTGTACTGCCACAGCCCTATCCTTCCACCAGCCTGGCGATGGCTGTTATGCTTCACGATATTGGCAAACCCTCGACTTTTGAGATCAAGGATCGGATCCGGTTCAATGGCCATGCGGAAGTGGGGGCTCGCATGGCTGCCAGCCTTTGCGCTCGGTTGAGGCTGACCAACCAGGAAAGCGCAAGGATCGTGGAGTTGGTCAAAGACCATCTCATGTTTAAGGATCTACCTGGTATGAGGCCCTCTACTGTTAAGAGGTTTCTTCGACGGGAATGTTTTTTGGAGCATTTAGAATTGCATCGGCTTGACTGCCTGGGGAGCCATTGTAACTTGGATAATTGGAACCTGGCTGTAAAGTTGTTAAAGGAACTGGGTCCCGAGCAGATTCGGCCCCCCCGACTATTGACCGGGGACGATCTGATTGCTATGGGTTTCTCTCCGGGGAAGAATTTCAAAGAGATGCTGAAAACGGTCGAAGATTCCCAACTGGACGGGCTCATCAATAGTGCCAAACAAGCCCGGCAACTGATCCTGGACCGATATGGAATTCACCTGAAGAACTCATCCAAAGGGAACCAGGTCTCCAACTCTCTGAGTCACCGAAATTCATGAAGATACTTGTTTGTCTGCGACGCTTGCTCCGGTCTATCTGGCAGATTGGAGTTGGACTGCCGAAAGAGTTTTTCAACTCCTCATTGATTGAGTTGTCACGATATTCTGCGACTCTCAATAGGTAGATGATCACGGATTGTGGACATAGGTTATGCCCGAACTTCCCGAAGTTGAAACCATCCGACGAGGATTGGTGGAAAAGGTGATCGGCAGGACGATTGAGCGGGTGGAAATTCGGAGTAATCGGATTGTTTTGTATCCCAAACCTAATCAACTGCAAGAGGCACTCCGCCATCAAACCATTCGCCAAATCTCACGGCGCGGGAAGTTTTTGGTTCTTGATGTCGGAGATTACCATTTATTGATCCATCTTGGAATGACTGGGCAGCTGACTTACTGGGCTCAGAGTCAGGAAGATGACAATCTCTTCTTCAGGCATCCACGTACGGGCCTCCAAAAGGCTCGCCAGCATCGCGTGGACAAACATACTCACATCAGCCTCTATTTTACCAACGGGGAGGCCCTGCACTATCGGGATATCAGACAGTTTGGGCGATGGCGCCTTTACCGACCCGAAGAATTAGCGATGGCTCCTGAGTTTGTAAAATTAGGACCGGAACCATTTACGGCAGATTACACCTGGAAGCGGTTTCTCGAGGCTTTCAAGGGTCGAAAGCTGCGCATCAAGTCCCTGCTTCTAGATCAGCGCTTCGTCGCTGGTGTCGGAAACATTTATGCGGATGAGGCTTTGTTCGATTCAAGGATTCATCCAGAACGGAAGGCGGAGTCCTTGAGTAATGATGAAAAGCGACGTCTATTTCGTGCCATCCCCAGGGTTTTGAAACGAGGTTTGAAGTATGGAGGGACGAGCTTTCAAGATTATATCAACGCCGAAGGCCTGGCAGGTACCAATCAGGAGCGCCTCCATGTGTACGGGAGGGAGGGAGAGAAGTGCCTGCGCTGTAAACTCTCTATCCAACGTATCGTTGTCAGCCAGCGCAGCAGTCATTTTTGTCCCCACTGCCAGCCCGATAACAAGTAGGTGGGAGGAAGTCGTTCACTGGTCCTGCTGCAACAGCCCGAAGCTCAAGTCAAGCGTTGTCCGCAGTGGAAACAGAATCGGCCAATCGAATCGACGACAACACCACAGTACCAGCAATAACGGGGTTTTTTCCCCGTCGAAGTTTTCTTGTTTTCCTTCTCAATGCGCTTGTGTACAAAGGTCACGAATTCCTTAGCCTGCTGATGATTGGGAACCAATTGCAGGGCTTCATTGGCGGAGTTGAGGGCCTCCGGTAATTTGCCTTCCTTATACAAAGTAGTCGCTTTCGACATCAACTCGCGCGATTGGTTCTCCAGGTTCTTGATGCGCTGCAATTCCGTAAGGCGCCGAAAGGTGTTTTCGACAAACACCTGAATTTCACTATTATCTGGAAATACCTTTCGGATGTTCTCAAGTTCCTGGGCACAAAGTTGGTAATCTTCCTGGTAAAGATATTTCTTAATTTGCGCGATGGAGATCGTCCTGATTTCAGATTTCCTGAGGTCCTCAGACCGTTCTTCGAATTTCCTCGCTACCAGCTGCTGGTAACTCGGCTTGGCAGGAAGTCCCGTATTAGGCGCAGATTCAATATTCTCTTCTGGAACACTCCCAGGCTCGGGAACCCTAAGAGAGTCCTGGCCTCCTCTTGGACCCAACGGCGAATCAGGGGTAAGTGGAAGGTGAGCCTTTCCGGATGAATCCTCCAAAGAGGGCTCAGTCTTCCCCCGAGCTTTCTGTTCGGCCACCGGCTGGGCATTGGTCTGGAATCGTGGGTCCTTCCAATCCGCAAGACTCAAATCTCTACGCTGGAACAGATCTACCAAGGCGGAAATCGTCCTCTCGCGCAGAGAATTCTTCTGGCTGATGGGGTCCGACGAAGCCTCCGCCGACGGAAACTCTGTTGGACTGGAAGTCGCTACTTCGGTCGGATCGACTGAGTCATGCAGTTCCTGCTCATGTCTGGAGATGGGGTTCCAGGATGCAATCGCATCTTCCACGTCTGGCTTTTCAAGCAAGGGCTGCCGTCGAGGATCCTTGTCTTGTGCAGGATCAGATGACGTTTCGGAGGCGTGTGTTGCTTCTGTTCTGGGGGTGCGTTTGGGATTGGTGAGATTGATGGTTGCGAGATCCAAGAGGGCTTTGGCTTTGGAATTCTGGGGATCCTTTCCAAGGATCTCCCGGGCCATCTTGTCGCAAGACTGATAGTCATGAAGGCTAAATAGGCGTCGTGCCTCTGACAGCATTTCTTCAATCTCCGCCACCGCACCAGAGCGTCTGAGTTCGACTACTTTTTCTTTGCGCTCTCGACCCAGGTGACCAGAGTCGGCCGGCATAGTCAATCCTCGAAGCTGTGTTCTATCCGAGATAGTCGCTCGATCTATATGAATTCGAACAAGGCAGAAGCCTCGCTCTTGATGGGGGAGGACACCCCAATCCCTAGGACTCTGACCTGAACTCGTTTGCGAGGCTGGATCCATTCAATCAGATCGCCCGTCTTGATGGACCTTCCCGGCTTTGCAGGCTGCCCATTCACTCGAATTCCTCCATGCTGACAGACCTGCTGGGCCAAGGTCCTCCTTGGAATGAGACGAGATTGCTTCAGAAACAAATCCAGTCGGATCGAATCGGGTTCCTCAGCTACCGTTTGTCGCTTGGACTCTCGCTTCATCATTCCTTTTTCTTCTTTTCTTTCTTATCTTTGCCCGATTGGTTCTGAGCCGATTGCTTGGGATCCGCTACAGTTACATTGGGAACCGCACCGGTATCTTCATATCCTGGAGTGACTTGGATGAATGCCTGGGACCGGAGTTTCTTTAGGTACTCCTGAATAGCTGCAGGCGCCTTGGTCCCCGTGATCTTTTCACGAATCTCATCCTCCACCAACTCCATTTTTTGAATCCCTGCGTCATGCTTTTCTTCCAGCTTGATGATGACATACCCGTAGTCGGTCTTGATGAGGTCACTTACCTGTCCACGCCGCAGCTTAAAAGCAACATCCTCAATTTCCTTTCTCATTTTGCCCCTCGGGAAGAAGCCCAAGTCTCCACCATCGGCAGCGGTGGGGCCATCGGAAAATTTCTTGGCTAGGTCATCAAACCGTTCTCCGCTCCGGGCCTTTTGCAGGGCTTCTTGTGCCTTCTTTTCCAGGACTGGGAGCTCATTCGGTTTCTTGCCTTCAGTTGAAATAAGTATTTCCTGTACCCTGACTTCCTCCGCACGGTCAAATTCCTGTTTGTGGCTCTCATAGTACTTTTGAATCTCATCCTGGGATACTTGCTGAAGTTTGTAAAACACTTCGTGTCCTAACACCTGTTGTTTCAAGCTATTGTTTTTAATGTTCTGCTTGAACTCGGTCGGATCAATGCCCTGCTGGGTCATCATTTTTTCCAGGGATTCCATGTCAGGGAGTTTCTGTTCTTTGCGGATATTGTCCAGAAACTTGATCACGTCGTTATCAGCGTTCAGATTGAGATCGATAGCTTTCTGAACCAACAACTGGTCGTCAATCATCTGTTTGAGGAGATTCTTTTCTTGAAGAGCTGTGGCTTTTTCCAGTTCCTCCCCGGAAAGGTTCCTTTGCAGTTCATGATGAATCAAGTCTTTGGCTTTTGTGTAGTCTGATTTAGTGATGATATCGTTGTTCACTCGGGCGATTATCTCTTCAAAAACCACGCCAGCATGTAAGATAGCCGTGGTGAAGAAGAGGACTACGGGGAAGAATCGATGGGTTTTCAGAATCATTCTATTCCTCTCAACAAATTGGGACCCTTTTAACCTGTCCAATCTGTCCTTTATCGATTCGAACCTGATCAGAGGACGGGTTACCCTTTCTTCTGAAACTCCATCATAACGAAAATCAGCAGACTTGTTAATGGAGAAAAGATTCCCTTATCGAGGACTCACCAGCCGTCGAGGGGAACGGTCAAGGCCGGGTGAACACGACGCTGGAAAGGGTCGGTACGCTAGAGAGACAAACGAGATTGAATGGCCTCAAGCCGCAAATTCCTGGAGGAGGTTTCTTACAGCCGTGAAAATCACGCGTTGCTGAAGTCCAGCAGGTTGCAGCTTAAGTACTCCGTTGGGAGTGACAGTGAGTCCTGAATTGGAAGAGACAATTTCCACGACTTTTTGAGGACTAACGGGCGTATTTTCATGAAATTTGATCGCAATTCCGTCTTTTTCCCGTTCAATGGATTGGACCAGGATTTTCTCGGCAATCAACCGTAGGCGGGCATATTCGATCAGGCTTTCCACCTCCTCAGGCAACGTTCCGTATCGATCTTCGAGTTCGAGTCTCAGTTCGTTAATTTCTGCATCTGACTTCATGGATGAGATTCTTTTGTATGTTTTAAGCCGCTGATTTTCTTCGGGAATATAGTCGGTTGGGATCTTCACGGTCACTCTGAGGTTGATTTGGGTTTGGATCTCGAGGCGACCTTCCACGCCTCTCATTTCTTCAATAGTTCTCTCCAGCATCTGGCAATAGAGGTCAAAGCCTATTGCATTGATGTGTCCGTGTTGCTCTCCGCCCAGTAGATTCCCCGCTCCTCGCAGTTCCAGGTCCAAAGCAGCGATCTTGAAGCCTGAACCCAAGTCACTGAATTCCTTCAAGGCAGCTAGGCGCTGTCGTGCCTCACTCGTAAGCGCCCTATCAGGAGGAATCAACAGATGCGCGTAAGCTGGCCGGTTCGAACGGCCGACCCGGCCTCTTAGCTGATAGAGTTGGGCCAACCCGAATCGATCAGCACGATTGACAATCATCGTGTTCACCAGGGGAATGTCCAATCCATTTTCTATTATCGTAGTAGATACTAGAACGTCGGCTTCGTGTCGGACAAATCGAAGCATGGCAGCCTCAAGTTCTTTTTCATGCATCTGACCATGTCCGACCACGATCCTGGCCTCTGGACATATTTTTTGAATCATCGAGGCAACCGAAAAAATCGATTCGACTTTGTTGTGTACGAAATAGACTTGTCCCCTACGCGCAAGCTCTTGTCGTATGGCATTCTGGATGACCTGTTTGCTGAAAGGAATGACTGATGTCTGGATGGCAAGTCGGTCCTGGGGAGGGGTCTTGATGATGGACATGTCACGGATTCCTGCCAACGACATATGTAGTGTTCTGGGTATAGGCGTGGCTGTCATTGTCAGCGTATCCACGTGTCTCTTTAACTGCTTAAGCTTCTCCTTGTGGGCAACCCCGAATTGCTGCTCCTCATCGATGATCAGCAAGCCGAGGTCATGGAAGCGGATATCCTTGGAAAGCAACCGGTGCGTTCCAATGATGACGTCGACCTTCCCGTTCGCCGTTCTTTCTGCGATGTCAATCTGTTCCTTTTGGGACCGAAACCGGCTGAGCATTTCGATGGTCATGGGAAAGGCTTGGAAGCGTTGTTGGAAGCGAAGATAGTGCTGATAGACTAGAACGGTGGTTGGAGCCAGGACTGCGACCTGTTTTCCATCGAAGCAGGCCTTAAAGGCTGCTCTCATCGCTACCTCCGTCTTTCCAAAGCCAACGTCACCACAGAGCAATCGGTCCATAGGGGCCGCGCTTTCCATGTCCCGAAAGACATCCGCAATGGCAGAAAGTTGATCAGGGGTTTCAACATACTCGAATGCCTCTTCAAACTCCTGATGCCAATGCCCTTGTTCGGAAAATGAAAAACCCGGAGTGATCCGCCGTTCGGCATATAACCTCAATAGCTCGTCAGCCATGTCACGCATCGAGCGCTTAATGCGTGATTTGGTCTTGGCCCAGCTTGTTCCCCCGAGTTTGTCGAGTTGCAGCCTCACCGCTTCTCCACTGCTGTGTTTTTGAATCAAGTCCAATCGCTCTAGTGGAACGTAAAGCTTGTCGTCTCCGTAGTAAGTCAAAACCATGAATTCTCGGCTGATCCCATCTGTGAAAATCTCCTTGATTCCATGGAATTGACCAATGCCATGATCAATGTGCACCACGTAGTCGCCCGGTTTCAAATCACGAAAATCCGAAAGGAATGATGAGCTTACCTGTTTACCTCGGGCGGGCTTCGGCAACAGCTCAACCTCATCAAAAATGTCCGTTTCTCCCAAGAAACATAGATCACTGTACCTGGAACAAAAGCCGCTCTTGATCGTTCCAACTACAACTGTAGCTTTAGATTCTGGGGTGTCAATCGTAAAGGCTGGGTCGGTCGTCCTCCCGGAGAAGTCGGGCACTACAGCAATATCATATTCTTTGAATACCTCACAAAGACGCTCGGCCGTTCCAACAGTCGGCTGTACAAAGACAAGGGTCTTGCCGAATTGCGCCTGTTTGGAGACATCTCTGGCCAGTTCTTTGATGTTCCCGTGGTATCTGCTGACCGGTGTGGTCTCAAGTGGGATCAAGGCATCTGCAGCGGCTGTTGTGCCAAGTTGGTCGAACGCTAGCCACTCCCGATCGAGCAGAGCTTGTTGGACATCGGCGTCACTCAAAAATAACTGTCCAGGAGGAATACCCGGAATCCCCTGCGCACGGCATTTTTCAAAATCCTTTTCCCAAACCACGGCCAATTCGGCGGCCTGTCGAAAGAAATCTTCAGGCTCGTCCAGCACCACCATGAAGTCCTTTGCCAAATTGAGCAGAGTCTGCTCATGAGGGATCACCCGACTGGCTAAACCCTCAAACCCTTGAAAATACTCGCCATTCTGGGCACGGGCCACCTGATGGGAGAAAAAATCTGCGTAGATTCCTCGATCCCAAGTCTTTGAGGCATCTTCGGCCCACAACCGGAGGAGCCCTGCATCCACCATCAGTTCCCGCATGGGAATGGGCAACAATTCACTGATTGGTCCGATTGATCGTTGAGATTTGATGGAGAACTCACGGATAGATTCAACCTGATCCCCGAAGAACTCCAGTCTTACCGGATTCTCACACCCCGGTGGAAAGAGGTCAAAGATCCCTCCACGGATGGAAAAAGAACCTATCGTCGTGACGGGTTCTTCCCGGAGATATCCCGCTCTCAGTAGGTAATGTTCGAGTGTGTCCGGTTCAATCTCCACGGCAACTTGAAGTTTGGGAACCTTGGCAATATCTGCGGCAAGATCGGGCAGACGTGATAGGAAAGAAGCAGGGGGACAGAGTAGGATATCCAATTCCGACCGGAGCAATTTCCAGAGGGTCAGCGCCCGCTCCTCGAGCACTTCGGCGTGTGGAGACAAACCGCTGTACGGCCCCGGCTCCATGGCGGGTAGCACCGCTATCGACTGGACGCTCTGACTAGAGAGCAACTGGTGGTAGAAGGAAGTAGCCTGGAAGAATTCCTCCATCCGATGGCTGTCGGAACTGACAACTAGCAGCGGCCGATGGAGCATCCACTGAAGCAAAGCCACGTAGGCAGGCTTAGCTGAGGGAGTAATTCCCGTCAAGGCAAGATGCTTCGTTCCGGATTCTATATCCCGGCTCAAGCGAGCAAGATTTGGGTCTTGCAGCAGTTTTTCGAAAAGCCTATGGGTTAGCACTAGCAACCGTCAGGACTGTGGACAACGCCATCAGCCGCGAGGAATCTTAGGACCATTGCAGTAGGCGCGCAGGATTCGGTCGATAATACCGGAGGTTGAATGACCGGACTCGAAAGGGATTGCCAGGACCCGCCCTCCGCACATTTCGACTTCTTCTCGCCCGACAATCTCGTCGAGTCCCCAATCCCCTCCTTTAACCAAGACGTCGGGGAGAACCACTTTGATCAATTGACCAGGAGTACTTTCATCAAAAACCGTGACGAAGCTGACACTCTCAAGCGCGGAAAGAATCTCGCAGCGTTCCTCCTGAGAGAGAATGGGCCGTTTCTCACCTTTGATTTCACGGACCGAACGATCACTGTTGACGCCCACCACTAAGACATCCCCAAGCTGCCGAGCTTTCTTCAAGTAACTGACGTGCCCCGGGTGCAGGATATCAAAGCAACCGTTGGTAAAGACGATCTTCAGCCTCTTTCGTTTCAATTCCTGGACCGTCTCCTGCAAATCCTCGGTCGGGAGAATTTTCCCCATGTGCGCTCCAAGCAGGCTAGACTCTACATGACTATGCGGGCTGAATTATAGCATACCCTTGCGGGCCTTATTGGTCGCTAGAGTTGCAGGAGTGTTTGCTCGCGGAAAGAACGATGTTCCTTTCTATTCTTTGGAAATCACGGATTTCTCGAAGTCTGGTGAGGGTAATCATCGGAATCGTTCTGCTGGAGACTCTCCAGGCATACGCAACCTGGCTGGATCGCGATCTGGAATTTGTGCAGGGAATTGTCCATGGCCAGCTGCAAACGCCTACGCTGACAATTCGACCGAAGGATCGCACGCTCAACAACTGGCCGACGCAAGCCCGCCGGCGCTTGACCGCGCTACTTATTCACGGAATCTCGGCAACCAAGTCCGTCATGATTCCTCTGGGCGTTCGATTGGCCCACACCGGGATTGAATGTCATCTGCTCGACCTCCCTGGTCACGGTCAATCCATTGAGTTTTTTTCTGCCTCAGCAGCCGAGCAGGCCATCGACGAAGTCTTGAATTCATTGAAGGGAAGTACTCCGTTCCCTGACGGCCATCAATCGGGCAACTCCAATTGCCAGATT
>DATKMG010000517.1:0-9317 GCA_035541995.1 Terriglobia bacterium | reverse complement strand
CAAGGGGTGATTCATGAAAGGTTCGCCGGATTGGCGGAGTTGTCCGCGGTGCTCTTTTGATGAGACCGCATATGCCTTGCGGACTATCTCCAAGTCGTCGCCGGGATGGTATCTCTCAACCTTACCCAGAATGTCGTCGAGGTGAGCCATACACTTACGATTTTACCAAACTTCCGTGCAAGGGAGCAGGCGGGGGACCCTCGGAATCGGATGAATAAAAAAGCCTCTTGAGGTGGAATTCCCAAGAGGCTTATTCAGGAAAACGGCGGTGGAAGTTACTTTGTGGGATCCACGACCCCTTTCGATTCGGCTTTGGCTTCCACCTGCTTTTTGAGTTCCATTGCCTGATCGTAATTTTCGTCTGCCTTCTTCAAATAACCTTGATACTCCGCATATTGGCTAGGAATGTGTTTCTTAACCAGAGCATCCTGGGCCTTCGGGTCCAGGCCCGCAGCAGTGAACTGATCCTTGAGTTTAGGATTTTTTTCCACGAACTGGTCAATTAGTACTTGAGCCTTTTGGCGAAGAAGAAGATTGATATAGAAACGGGCATAATAATAAGTCGGGTCTAACTCCAAGGCCTTGTTGAGATTCGTAAGGCCTTCCTCGATCAGCTCCGCTTTCTTTTGCCAGGGCAAGGGATTCTGCTTATCGTAACAGAGAATCCAATTCACGTTGCCCACGCTGTAAAACGGATCCGGCTTGTTGGGTTCCAGTTGAGCCGTTTTCAGGTAAAACTCCTTAGCCTTGGCAAACTCTTTCATGTTGAGGTAAAGCCCGGCAATGCCTTTGACGGAATCCACATTCTTTGGATCCTTCTGCAGCACGGCCTCATAGGCTTTAATCGCCTCTTCGCCAAGCTTCTTGTTTTCCTCCGACTCGCCGCCAGGCACAAACTGAGAGGCATAGGCGGCCGCCAAATAGAGATGCGCGTTGATGAGTTCCGGGTCCAACTCCACCGCTCTCTTGAAATGGTCGACAGCAGTCTCATACTTGGCGTCCCTAAAGGAGCGTACTCCTTTATTGAGCTCGTCACGGGCCCTCAGCTTAGTACATCCCGCAATAGTAATCATACAGAGCAGGGCGATCACGCTTGCCACCAGTTTTGATCTCAACTTCATTGAGTTCCTCCACACACCAAATTTGTGCGCTCGTGTCCGCTGCGCATCCAAACCAGCGATTCTCTGTAATTTCGGGATATCCAGAGGAACACGTTTGGCATACGCCACGCATTCGTGATGGCGAGACAGTCCCCGATCCACCGACTCACCACCTCGACCCCGTCTCCCAATGACGGCAGGGAGTTCCTCTCATCCAGGCCTTCTCCAACAATGATTCTTTGGAATTAACGGCCCTGCTGCAGTTTTTCAGTAATCAACCCAATCTTGTCTACTCCGGCCCCTTTGGCAATGTCGATCACGTCAACAACGCTATTGAACATCAATTCGTTGTCTCCCATGACGAACATCGTGCGCTCATTCCGGGTCTTAAAAATATCAGTGAGACGGGGACCCAGGGTTTCCCGGGTGACCGATTCTTGGTTGATCTTGAGTTGATTATCCCGATCAATGGAAACCACAACAGTTCGGTCATCGGCCGGAGCTGACTGCTGCCCTGGCGGAGGAGGCTGGGGAATCTGGGCATCCAACCCCCTGGGAATCAGAGGTGTGATGACCATAAAGATGATCAGGAGCACCAGTAATACGTCTATTAAAGGAGTCACATTGATATCCGATTTGGGACCTTCGGTGACCCCAGCTGCCATTGCCATAATCAATATCCTCCCTGCTTCATTGACCTATTGCTGCGCCGCGGCAGCACCGTGTTCTTCAAACCTCGTCGTCAGCAACCCGACCGTATCAACTCCGGAAGTCCGTACGATATCGACGACGTCGACTACTTTCCCGAACTTGGCACGTCGGTCACTGCGGATGTAAACGGTCTTGTCGACCTTGGCCTGCAGCAGATCCCTGATCTTTTCCTGCAGGGCATCCTGCTCAATGGTCTTGTCGCTCAAAAAGAGCTTTCCGTCCCGGGTGACGGCTACCACGATGGCATCGTCCCGGTCCGCTTCGCGCATCTCCCGTGGGTTCCGGGTCTTGGCGAGATCGACGCTGACCCCTTTCTGAAGCAAGGGAGTGACCACCATGAAGATGATGAGCAACACCAGCATGATATCCACCATGGGAGTTACGTTGATATCAGCGATAGAGCCGCCTTTTGCCCCTAAGCCGCTTGACATTGCCATTACTTTTTACTCCCTCTCCGTTTCAGGAAATAGTCAATCAACTCAGATGACGAATTGTTCATTTCCACGCCAAACGATTCGATCTTATTGTTGAAGTAATTGTACATCCAAACCGCCGGCACAGCCACGAACAGACCGAAGGCGGTCGTAATCAAGGCTTCTGAAATGCCACCTGCCACAGCCGACAACCCGGTTGATTTTTCCGTCGACATGCCCTGGAAGGCGTTGATGATGCCGACCACGGTTCCGAACAATCCCACGAAGGGTGCTGTACTTCCGATAGTCGCGAGGCTGCTGATGCCTCTCTTCAACTCGGCGTTGGTGATAGCCGTGGCGCGCTCCAAGGCGCGCTTTGAAGATTCGATGACTTCACCGGGAATCTCGGTGCTGGCCTGATGCGCTGAAAACTCCTGGAGACCGGCCACAACAACCTTGGCCAAATGGCTCTTCTTGTTTTGCTCGGAGACTCCGATAGCCTCGTCGATCTTCCCTTCCTTCAAACACCCGGCAACCAGCGGGGCAAATTCCCTGGATTGTTTTCGGGCAGCTGAGTAAGCCAGCAGCCGATCAATCATCACGCCGATCGACCAAGCCGACATGATACCCAAAATCACAATCACGGCCTTGGCAGGGACACCTGACTGTCTCCACATGGACATGATGTCAAACCCCACCTGCTCGCCTTGTAGCAACGTAATAGCCAGTAGATTCAACTTAACTAGAAGCATTGTAGGAAAATCCTCCTCTTAAATGGTTTGCTGATTTCAATCAATACAATTCTCGGAAAGGCGTAGAGGCATACCCTGGGCATGCCCCTTCGCCATATGCTATGCCTAACTTCATCCGCTCAGGTTGAAGTTCACTGTCACCGTGGTAATCACATCGACAGGCTCCCCGTTCAGCAGCGTCGGTTTGTACTTCCACTGCTTTACTGCATCCAGGGCTGACTGGATCAACAATGGGTGTCCGCTGATCACTCTTAAATTCTCAACAGAACCTTGTTTGTTGATGATAGCTTCGAGAACCACTTGTCCCTGAATTCGAGCTTGGCGCGCCAACGGCGGATAGGGCGGCTTGACCTGCCGAATGAGGTTGGCCGCCTGGACGTTACCACCCACCCGGACGCGTTGGGGGGGCTTTGGAGCGGCGGGGGGCGGCGGGGGCGGCGGGGGAGCTACCGGAGAGGGGGCACCCCCGATGACACCCCCGATGACTCCACCAATCTGGCCACCCGCCATGCCTCCAGGCACGCCACCAACGACCCCGCCAATCGCGGTATCTGGCGGCGGTCCCTCATCCACAATCTTCCTCACTTCTTTGGGGATTTCCACGGGGGCACGGAAGGTACTGTCATCTACTTTCTTGACCACCTTCGTTACTATGGTTGCCGGTGGGGGCGGCGGAGGTGGGGGCGGCGGCGGTGGGGGCGGCGCCACCAGGAACGTAAGCTGCTGCATCGAGCCCGACAAGGTCTCTGGGAACAAAAGCGGAATGATAATGAGGACCACGATCAAGATCGAGTGAATGATGAGCGACACGACCATGGTCCAGGGCTTCTTCTTTTCATGCTCGCCTGTTGACTCAAGCAAATGCTCAAACACGTTGGACCTCCCTTCTATCCTTCAAATGGGATTCTCACTCAAAGTTGTCACTAACCCAGAAAAATGGCGGAAATGAATTACACTTCAGGAGAACTGAGGATCAAACCATTTCTGCCTAGTCTATAACTCGAACCACTCCATTGGGAAGAGAATTTCGCGCGGGCGACCTTTTCCCGTTATGACGCCTTAGCCAAAGTCTTCTTCTTTGCGCGATAGTCAATCCATATCACCAGCAACGGACTGGCGATGGCAATCGACGAATAGGTCCCAATGACGATTCCGATGACCATGGCAAAGGCAAACCCGTTGATTACTTCTCCTCCAAATAAATACAAGGAAACTACCGTGACAAAAGTCAATCCGGAAGTGAGTACCGTCCGGCTTAACGTCTGGTTGATACTTTTGTTAATGATCGAAGATAAAGACTCTCTTCTAGATAACTTCAAATTTTCTCGAATTCGGTCAAACACGACGATGGTGTCGTTCATAGAATATCCGACCAGCGTCAGCAAGGCTGCGATCACCGTCAGGGATATTTCCTTGTTAAAGAAAGAGAAGAAACCCAGCGTTATGATGACGTCGTGAAAGACTGCCAATACCGCTGCCGCGCCGTAAATCGTCCCCTTGAACCGCCATGCGATATACAGAAGCATGCCCCCCAGCGCATAGAGAGTGGCCGATATAGCCTGACGTTGGAGGTCAGCGCCCACCTTGGCACCGACAATCTCCGTACTGATGATAGAGAACTCTCCGAGATAGAACTTCTCCTGGATCAGATTTAGAGTGGACTCCGTGACGCCAGGAACGGAGCGGAGAGCATTGAAATTATTGATCAGACCGCCGTGATTGACTTTGTATTCAAGTATAGCCTTGCCCAAGCCTTGAAGCGAGGGCCCCGGCAACGCGGCCTGCAATACATCTTCTCGGACATTGTTCAAGTCCAATTTCCCTTGTTGGGCCTCGGGTGGCCTGAAGGTGAGGTTCAGCGTCTGGTCAATGATCGTCCGTCCCTGGTCGATATCCCCCGTCGCCTCAGTGGTCTTCCTCTCCAGGCTGATGATCACCTTATGTTCACTGGGTTGGTCAAAGCGCTGAATGGTACTCTCTCCCAACCCTTCTTTTTTCAGTGCTGCGCGTATCAAATCAAGCTGGGGGACATTCAGAAATTTCACATAGACCAGCGTGCCGCCGCGGAAGTCAATGCCATAACGAGGTCCACCTTTGATAATGAGATGAAACACGCTAGCCAGAAAAAGGGCAAAAGAGGCGCCGATGAAGATCCACTTCTTCCCAATCCAATCGACGTTTACACTTTTAAAAAGCCGCATCATTTAGAAGAATTCTCCTTAGGAACCTAAGGTCAGGAGAAGGATGGCGCAGCAACTGCCCAAGCTATTTAGACACCATCGTATCTTAAAAGTTCCCGAACATTCCAAAATTTTTTGAGATTGCCCACAATTTTCAACAACCGAAGGGGCTTCTCTTTACTCCTCTTGATCAAATGTTCAGAGTTTCAGGCCTCTTTGAACGACTCAGGACCAGGTCAAATAGAGTCCTGGACACGTACACTGAGGTAAACAAATTGGCCAGTAACCCCCAAAAGAGCACGACCGCAAATCCTTTTACTGGCCCTGTCCCAAATATAAAAAGGAATAGGACGGAGACTACAGTGGTCACGTGAGTATCTATAATCGTCACAAATGCTTTGGTGAAACCCGTGCTTACTGCTGAAATTACGTTCTTTCCACCCCACCATTCCTCGCGGATTCGTTCAAAGATCAGGACGTTGGAGTCGACGGCCATACCGATAAGCAAAACCACTCCTGCAATGCCCGGCAGGGTTAACGTCGCCTTGATGTAAGCAATAGCGGCCAGCATGATTACCAGATTGAGAAACAGGGCTAGAATCGCGTTGACTCCCGACAACCGGTAGTATATCAGCATAAAGATCATGACGCCGGTCATACCGACAATCGAAGACAGGATGCCTTGACGAATGGAATCCGCACCCAGCGAGGCTCCCACCGTCCGCTCTTCCAGGTATCTCATCGAGGCCGGAAGAGCACCGGATCTCAGAATCAGGGCCAGATCATTGGCCTGTTCCACCGTGAAGCTACCAGTGATTTGACCGGAGTCCGTGATTCGACTATTGATTCGAGGGGCAGACTGGACCTTGCCATCCAGAACAATCGCTAGAGCTTTCCCCACATTTTCCTCAGTGACCCGTCCAAAACGAGCAGCCCCATCGGCCGTCAGGTTGAAGCTGACCGCAGGTTTCCCAAACTCATCCTGAGATGTTCGGGCAGTCCTGAGGTCTCTGCCAGTGATGGCTGCCACTTTGTTGACCAGGTACCATTCTTCTTCTCGCTGGCTAGGGTCGTTGTATTTTCGAACCGAGGGCAACAACTCTTTTCCTTCGGGAACCACACCATTGTATTGCGTGAGGGCTGCTGTCCGGGAAGGGAAAGGCCCGTAACCCGGTTCTACGATCTTCAGCTCCAGCAAGGCGGTGGACCTGATGATATCTTTAACCCGGGTGGGATCATCCAATCCCGGCAACTGGACCAGGATCTCATAATTGCTGGCCACACCGTGCTCTTGTATGACCGGCTCAGCCACACCCAGCTGGTCGACCCTGTTGCGGATGGTTTGGATGGCCTGCTGGACCGCGCTTTCCCGAACCTGGGATTCGACACTGGGCTTCAGCGTGAGCAGGTAGGAATTGGCCGAATCGGAGAGAGTGGATCGGTTCCAGTATTGAAAGTAATCGTCGATGAGTCCGCGGACTTCAGAGTGCTTCTGAGGGTCAATCTCTCGGATTTCAATAGTCTTCAAATCCCGCTTCCGCACCTCGGCGAAAGAGATCTGCCTTGAACGCAGCTCATCCTTAAGACGTTCTACGGCTTGATCCGTTTCGATGTTTACAGCATCATCGGTGACCACCTGCAATACGAGATGTATCCCCCCCCTCAAATCCAAACCCAATCTGATTCGTTCTTTAACGTTGTTCCAGCTGGGGGGCAATCCGGTAATGCCCAAGACGCAGGCCACTGTGACCATAAAGATGAAGATTAGTTTCCATCTCAGGTTCTTCTTCATTATTGCCTAACCTCGATCAGTTCTTAGTTTCAATGATTTCCAGCGTCACCCCTGCTCTTCTTGCTGCTTGGCTACTATGGCATTTTTTGAAATCTCAATTTTCACCTGATCGGCAACCTTCAATTGGACTCGATCGTCCTTGATGCCCGCCACAACCCCGTAAATGCCACCGGAAGTGATCACCTTATCTCCGTTCTTCAAATTGTCGAGCATCTCTTTCAGCGCGTTTTGCTTTCGCTTGTTCGGGAGGAAAACAATGAAATAGAAGATAAATGCAATCGCGATCAAAGGCAAAAACTGCAAATAAGGTGTCGACTGACCGTTGGCCGCCAATAGAGCCAGAGGTGCCATGAAATCGTCCCCCCATGGTTAACGTGTTTTCGAAATTATTAATTAATTTGGATGGAAAGGGCTATTCTTGGGCAGCCAGCACTCTGATTAAAGATTGGGACCTTTAATCTCTGCAGAGAATCGGCTGGATCTCGTCAATTCGTCAACTTCCCAATACAACTCAGAAAGGCAGAGCGTCTTTCCGTTGCTACTTTGTTCTAGCCTGTTTCCTGCCTTGCTTTAAACTCCATTATGTAGTCTGCCAGCCTCTGAGAGGCGATAGCATCCCTAATTTCTCTGATCATGTCAAGATAAAAGTAGAGGTTGTGGTAAGTGTTCAGCATCGCACTCAAGATTTCGTTGGAGTGGAACAGATGCCGCAAATAAGCACGCGTATAGCGGCAACAAACTCTACACCGGCAAGCGGGATCTATCGGCTGCTGATCCTTCTTATATTGGGCATTCTTTATTACGAGGTGGCCGTTCCGAGTAAAAAGCCAGCCATTGCGCCCATTGCGAGTTGGCATGACACAGTCGAACATATCTATTCCTAAGGCAATGCATTCCACCAGGTCTGCGGGGGTCCCAACCCCCATTAAATAGCGTGGATGATGATCTGGCAGCCATTCCGTGCTCTGTTCGACCAACTGATACATCAAGGGTTTGGGTTCACCTACGGAAAGGCCTCCTATGGCATAGCCCGGAAACTCAATATCGACCAACCGGTCGAGGCAGGCCTTCCTCAACTCAGGATAGACTCCCCCTTGACCGATCCCGAAAAGCCACTGTTGATGAGCAAGTCTCTTCTTGCCCGGTTGGTCGAATTCCGCTTTGGACCGCCTGGCCCAGCGCAAGGTCCTCTCCATTGATTCACGGGCCTGGGGAAGATCCGTCGGATAAGGGATACATTCGTCAAAAGCCATGATGATATCCGCACCCAGACTCACCTGGATTTCCATGGCTTTTTCTGGAGAAAGGAAATGCTCCGACCCGTCCAGGGGGGAACGGAAACGCACTCCGTCCTCGCTGATTTCTCTGAGTCGAGCCTGACTGAATACCTGATATCCCCCGCTATCCGTCAAAATAGGGTGGTCCCAAGCCATAAATCTGTGAAGGCCACCTAACTCGTAAATCAACTCATGTCCTGGCCTTAGGTACAAGTGATAGGTATTGCCCAAAAGGATCTCAGTCTGCAAATCCTCCAATTGCTCCTGGTTAACTGCCTTAACGGTCCCGGCTGTACCTACTGGCATGAACACAGGGGTCAGGAATTCTCCGTGGTCGGTGAGAATGCGTCCCACTCGAGCGTGTGTCCGGGTGTCTTGCCCAATCAATTCAAATTTCAAAGCTGCAACCTCTAGCGGACGACGCGTAAACCACCATTATGGATTTCACAGGTTTTCAACCCTTTTCGTCAATTAGATGACAACTGACCCAATGGGTCCGGGTCACGTGGATTTCTTTGGGGACTTCAGACTTGCAGCGCTCCATGACGAACGGGCAACGAGAGTGAAATCGACAACCTGATGGAGGATTAATGGGACTGGGAACCTCGCCCTCAAGATAAGTGGTCCCCCTTGGCTCCGTCCTATTTAAGACAGGAACTGAAGCCAATAGAATCTGCGTGTACGGATGGAGGGGGTTCTCGGCGATTTCGGAACAGTTCCCAACTTCCACCAGTTTTCCCAGATACATGACGCCAATTGTATGACTGATGTATTCAACGACTGGAATGCCATGGGAAATGAACAAGTACGTCAGGTTATATTGGGCTTGGAGCTCCTCGAATAGACTGATGATTTGGGCTTGAACAGAAACGTCCAGGGCCGACACTGGCTCATCTGCGACAATTAGCTGAGGCTTCAGGGCAAGCGCCCGTGCAACCGCAATTCGTTGACGCTGTCCTCCACTAAATTGGTGAGGATATTTATCCAGCGAAGGCAAATCAAGCCCCACGACTTTAAGCAATCCTTTAACTTCCTCCACCCTCTGCCGTCTCGAAGCGACACCATGGATGATAAAGGGTTCTTCGAGGATGT
>DATKMG010000516.1:0-7270 GCA_035541995.1 Terriglobia bacterium | reverse complement strand
CCGTATCCGCTGATATCTGTTCTCTCTGGCTATACGGCGGCACTTGTCGTGGAACTGCAGGATCTCGTTGAGCCCAACCAACTCATTGGGGCAATAGCTGACCAGCCAGACAGTCTCCCGGTCGTCGACGTAACGTCTTTCTTCAAAGCCCCTTGCCACAGAAACCGGGCCCGGAAAACCAGCCTTCGGGTCACCGGTAGTCTCCTCTCGAGTAACGGAGAGCATCTCCGGAAGTGCCATTTGCTCAGACTCATGAAGACGCTTGCTTAACTCCTGGGGATCCTGTATTTGCTCTAGAGTTCCGAACTGCGAAAAATCCAGCAGGACCACAGGGACTGACTGACAATCCATGATATCCAACAATCCTTCCACCTGCTTCATCCTGTCTGCTTGGATGGTTGTCTGCACATTGCCCTGGAGTCGTTTTAGAAGATTAGCAGCGACCTGGTACTTCGCCTCGGTCATCGAAACGCCTAAAAGGGAATGCTTGAAGTTCCACTCGATCCAATCTCCCAACACAGCATCGGTAATGGGAGTGATTGTGCCAATCCCCTGTTCAAGGAGGGTCGTCTGCCTCAAGGTCTCTAGGATTCTCTCAGGATCCGGACCCATCCCTCCGTTCTCCTCCCGAAAGAAGTGCAACGCCGATAGATCCAATGTACCTCGAGAACAGGTGTGCAGCACCTCGAGCGCCTTCATCCTCTCTGCGATGCTGAACTTGGCGGAGTGCAGAAGACTGCCGAAAAAGAGGTGAAGGTTCCCTCGGGTTAATTCAATGGTATATACCTCGGCAAACTCCCGAGGTGTCTGCAATTGCATTTCCTCCCGTCTAGCGCCTTCAACTAGAGACCGAATATAGAAAGGATGATACTCCAGCTGACAGACAATGGCTGAACTCAGGTCCGGCTCCAAGGCAACGCCGAAGCGCTCACAGAGGCTTTCCAAAAGATGCTTGGCCGCTTGTGCTTCGAGACTACGCAAGGGATAAACGACAACATTGCCAGGGATTTCCACTGTATTAAACAACTTTTGAAGAGCGTGCGCTGAAAACCCGGAAAGCAGGTGAGGAGTCCGCCGAGACGAGAGGGCCGAGAGAAAGTCGCCCGATAGCAAGGCCAGTTCCTCCTCTGACTTCAAGGAGTCAACATGATGGAAATCATCAACGATTACAAAGGAACTCAGGCCAGTGTTCAATGCTGCGGTCAGTGGAAAGTGGATGGCCAGCCGAGAGAGGACCTGCAAATCCTTCTTCCGAAGACCGGAATGGAATTGATCCACGACCGCGACCAGCCAGGGGTGCTTGCTTTCATATGCCAGTTGAAAGGCCAAGTTGATGCCCAACTCTTCCGTGCTGCCCAGCTCGGCATCCCGTTTTAAGAAAGCGAGGAATTGAAAGATGTTTCGAAGGAAATAATCCCGACAAAAAGATTCTGCAGAAGAGACACATTTTGGGACAGCATGGTAGAAGGGCATTACTGTTTCCTGCTCGAGGAACAGTCGACGGTAAACTCGCTTCAGGATTTCACTCTTCCCGGATTTTCGAGGCCCACTGAGGAAAAGGCTGGGGGTCAGCGCTCGGGCCGCATCCAGGCCTAAATGAAAAAGTCGTTGGACATCTGCTTCCCGATCAAGAAACTCCTCGTCGGGAAGAAGATTAAGGATGCTGGTGGGTTGGAGTGCGCTCGCCAATGTACGTAGCTCTCGATTCCTGCCTGCACAATCATGATCCAGATTGAGGTCTCACTCGCTTGTTGCGATCAAAGACGGCCACTTTATTCTTTCCGCCGACTTTGGCCAGATAGAGTGCCTTGTCAGCGTTGCCGATCAACTCCTGCACATTCTCAGCCTCGGCAGGATACGAAGCTATCCCCATGCTTACCGTGACCTTTACGGCAAACTGGAAGGCCTGATCGGGAAAGAAATGTCCTGCAACGCTGCTGCGGATCCTCTCGGCCACAGAACAGGTTGCGGCGACTTCCGTAATCGGGAGAATGACCGCGAATTCCTCTCCGCCGTATCTCGATACTAGGTCAATGGTCCTGACAGACTTGCGAATCAGGCTAGCCACCATTTTCAGGGCCTCATCTCCGACCAGGTGTCCATAGGTGTCGTTGTAGTTCTTGAAATCGTCGATATCCAACATGATCAGTGAAACAGAATGCCCGTGACGCTTTGCCCTCTCGATCTCTTCAGTCAGGCGTTCCTGAAAGAACCTGCGATTGAAAAGGTCCGTCAACCCATCCGTGATCGAGATCTTCTTCAGATCCTCCGTTCTCCGAGAGGACTCCGCCTTCTCAAGCGTGGCGGTCACGTGGCCCGCCAAGGCTTCTAAGCGCCGCAAATCTCGCTTCTGAAACGACTCTCTGTTCACCCGGTCAGCCAGGTTGAGCACCCCGATTTTGTGCTGTCCGGACCTGAGAGGAACACTTATGAATGAGCCCGTCTGATAACGCGAGCGCCGGTTTCCCTGTGGGCTCATCTCTTTTTCGAGATCTCTCACCAGGAGAGATCTTCCGCTCTCAAAGACCTCTCCGGCTATGCCTTCTCCGGGCTTGATTCTAAGCCGTTCCACTATCTTCTCATTAATACCCGTAATTGCTTTCACTACCAAGGCTTGACCGCTTTCTTCCAAGAGGAGGATCGAACCTTTTTCAGACTGGAACACTTCAGCTATCTTTGCCAGTATTCTTTGGCATAGATCCCTCAAGCTGGCCTCAGCGCTGGCAGTTGAGACAAAGTCATCCACTGCCGACAGTACTGCCACCTGGTCACGAAGCTCCTGCTTCAACTGCAAGTTCTCCAAGGAAACTCCCAGGTGACGACAAAAGGTCTGGAGCAATTGGTGCCCTTCGCCCGGCATTGATACATTGAAGATTTGGAGGATCGATGCCAAGTCCTTCCCAAAGCAAATGGGGAAACTCAGGACAGAATGCACCTCTTCAGGATAGCCCATCTTGAGAAGGTGGTAGGTCTCATCGATAAAGTGCCACTGACCTTGTCTGAGGGTGCGGAGCATTTCGCCCACAGAAGTACTCAGATACGGCCGGGGAGCCAATAGGTTCCCCATGACCCCAGCAACCTGGTAGTTTGACTCCTCGTCGCTTCCCAGCAGAATTGCGGCCTCCTGTATTTCAAAGAGAACGCCGAGTGCCTCCAAAATAAGTCGAAAAGCCTTTTCCGGCGAAGTCTCCAGGGAAATCAAACCGGATAGCTCATAGAGAGTATCGAGTTGGGAAGCATGGTTCCTGATCTTCTGGGTCAGTGGAGACTCATAAGTAACCGAATTTACAATCGATTGAATCAGCCGAGCCGTGCGCTCAAAGTACTGACCCTCCTGGAACTTCAGCGTATTCTCCCAATCCACAAACACATAGTCGTGCAGTTTGTATTTTGGTGCTTGCCTGCTGAAGCTTGAGAAGTCCTGGTAGTTTTGAAATACCCTTCCCCCGAGCAGGACGAAGCAGATATTCCCTTCACGATAAATGGGAACCGCAAAACTATAAAGATGCGCGTGACATTTGAAGATCCTTAACGGTCCACCCTTTGCAGACTGACTCAGCATGGAGCCACAATCAGCCTCACATAGGCGGATCCCGTCTTTTGTTTGCTGGATGGCTCCACAAATTGGGTTAGGCAGGCTCGCACTCAGAAGGTACTCGTTGGCATCGTAAGCTACCAAGGTCAGGCCAACGAGCTCTGCAATCTCGTTAAGCAGTCTCTGCCACTGAGCATATTCCTCAGATTGTCTTATGGCAGGTCTGTTTAACTTGTTTTCCATTGGAGAGGGATCTGCGACAATGCTCTAGGGAGATGAAGATCATATTCATATTGCATCACTAAACCAGATCATATTACGACGAGATGACAACACCATTCTATACTAGGGCAATCAGCCATCCAAAGCGAAGGCAGCATTAGTCCTTTTTGGGGCTTGATACGCAAAGACTTATCTCAGACAGAGCCTGTTTCCTAGGGCTTAACTCTGAAAAGGGGAAAAATAATTGGAGGAATCTGGCTCCCCTTATCAAAAAGGGGCATTTTTTTTCTTAGACACAGCCTTTGACAACGAGCGGGAGATGGTCCCGAAAGAACGCGATTGAATCAGTAGCACAAAGATCAGAGGGAGATTCAGCCCGAATTTGTCAGAAGCATTAATTTGTTGCGCAAAGTGGTATTCTCCAGGGCCATACCGGCCTGGAAGAGGAGGACCTCCAGCAAGTCTGTGGAGCGGATTCGCTGTTGACTGTCCCCGTTATCTCCATATAGCAAAGCAATGACCTTACCCTGGCTGATGACAGGCAAGATTGCGACTTCGTTGGGGAGACGCCGGGTAATTCTCCCGATCAGATCCTTTCCCCATTCTCCTTCCAATAGAACTCCGCGATATGGATTCATGGTCTCAGAGACTGACTTGAAGATAGACGCGTCATGTAATGGCACAGTCACCTGGTATGCCTCTTGATGTTCCGAACCGGCCGAGTGCAGAAACCCGAATCCTCCACAGGCAACCAGCATTCCACCAGAAACTACAAAAAAAAGACCCCGATCAAAGAATTCGCTGGCCAAGCGCAAAATCAGCAACGAAACTTCGGTCGATTCGCGCGGGCGAGCCAGTTCTTCCGAGATTTCCCTTAATAACTTGGTACAACGACGATCTTCTGACGGTTCCATACGTTCTAGCGCTGGAATGGGTTCCTCGGTCTCCACATCGGAGATCAACCCCGAAGGAGAGAAAGAATCATCAGTCTGTCGTCCGGATTTTCTTGTGTCCTGGAGATAGGCCACATCCAGCAAAACGTGCTGCGGGTCGAGCAGGACGAGATCTGAGGGCAGAATTGCGTCGGTCTGGAAGCTGAAACTCCCCTCTTCAAGGTTGACAATGTCATTGAGGGTCTCAATGACCTGCTGGCGCATAGCCGCCCTGAGGTCTTCTGGCCTAAGGATATCTCGCTTGAGGATGATTTCTCCCAAGGGGAGTCCCGTCCGAGACTGCTCAGCCAGGCAGACCTCCAGATCCATCCGCGAAATCAGTTCATCCTTCAGCAACAGTTGTCCCAAGCGGTTGGAGAGGTCTGGTCTGGAGGCCGAGACCACGTACCCATTTTTAAAGGCGATGGAACTTCGCCCGTCAACCGTATTGACGTAGAGTACTCCCGTCTTCTGGCTGCTTGCCAGAATCTGAAAGATGTCAGCCAAAGACAGGTCTTCCAGGCTACCAATAATGCTCAAGGGCCAACCTCACTCTTGGCGATCTCTCTAAGAAAACAGGTCCCTGAACCGAACTTCAACCCATATTCTTCAGCCACAAACTCTACCGCAAGTCTCCAGGAATGGAAACTTCGCGGCCGAACATCAATGGGTCCTCCATTTCCTAATCGGACGATTCCTGTCCCAATCTTAGGCTAAGTAGGATATTAAGCCTAAATGTGTCGCCCTGAATGAGGCAGCGGAGCCAGTCTCACCCAAGTAGCCCCAAAAAACCCATCCTCGCACACTTGCTCAAACTAAAAGGACTTCTTAAACGTCCTGGAGACTGGTTCCCGGTCGGTCAATATTCTTATCAGGCCAGAAGGAAAGCATCCCACCAGCAGAACGTGAGTCATTTTCAAGGATTCTATTGCATGCGGCCAACCCATCAAAAAAGACCTTGACAACCGCCTCGGGGGTTGGCCGAACAGGGTCGACTGATTTCACCACGAGTTGATGTTGAATTTGTTGCTCAAATCTTTCTACTAGTTGGGTTTCCCACCTGGCATGAATTCCCAGGTTACCTGTCAACTGTCCATCGTAATTCCTTGTAGCATGAAAAGGAACATAAGAATCGGCCACATAATGACCCAGAGCTGCCGCCTGTAGTCGAGCCTCCATCCACTTACTGATGCGCAGTTGTTGGACAAGGGTTTGGTAGACCTCCATGATGCGCCAAGGAAGCCGTCCCCTTTGGACTGCCGCCCCAGCAAATGTGCGCAAGGAGACCCGTTCTTCAGTTGGCCAATGTTCCAACGACGATGCGTTGATCGAATCGACCTCAAAGAAGTGGTCCGATTCGGGTTCTTGGCCAGCTTGGTGCGCCACGAATCCGGGTCAATGGCATGTTCGCGGACGAACCGAAGGTTGTTTTGAAAAAAGGTCTGTAAGGGAGGAGGGACCATCCGGACAGCCTGCTGGTTCATCAGCTTGTGGGCTTGAAATCCCCATGCCCAGGCAGATTCGACCAGTCCGGAAAAGCACACTGTTGTCCATAGAACTATGCAGCTGACCAATTTCATGGGTTGAAGACTCCAATGACCCTAGACCGTTGGCCTATGGCATCAAGGTATGCAATATCGATGTGACTGTCAATTGGAGGATGGGGGTTTTCTATTGGTCTCCCAGATTGTAGGACCTCAACTTGCGGTAAAGAGTCTTCGGTGTGATGCCGAGCATTGTTGCAGCCTTCCCCCGATGCCAATTGACACGATTCAGAGTGCTCAGAATTTGCTCTTTTTCTAAATCTGCCAGGCTCTTGGCAGTAGCACTAGTCTTCTTGTCGGGAGGGGCCAAAGTAGTCCCCACTTTTTTCCGGTTATATATCTCGACCGGAAGGCACTCAGGCGTCACTTGGTCCTTTTGAGCCAGAACCAAGGCTCGTTCTAAGACATTTTTTAACTCGCGTACATTGCCTGGCCAAGGATATTGGCGCATCAATTCAATGGCTTCATTTGAAACGGAGATTCTTTCTTCTCGAACCATCTTGCCCAGAAAATGATCGACTAACAGGGGGATATCGTCCACACGTTCCCGCAAGGGAGGGATATCCAAGATAACTGTATTGATCCTATATAGGAGGTCTTGACGAAATCGGTTCTCTTCAACTTCGCATGGAAGGTTCTTGTTGGTCGCAGCCACGACACGAATGTCAACCTTGACCTGTTTTGTCCCCCCCACGCGAAAAAACGCCTTGGTCTCCAGGACTCGCAACAATTTAACCTGAAGTCGTTGACTTAATTCTCCGATCTCATCCAGAAAAAGGGTCCCGCGGTCAGCAAGTTCAAAGAGACCGGGCTTGGAATTGTCCGCACCGGTAAAAGCGCCTTTTTCATGTCCGAACATTTCACTTTCCAACAAGGTCTCCTGTATAGCACCACAGTTAATGTCGATAAACGGACCCTGGCTGCGCGGAGACAGACGGTGAACGGCCTGGGCCACGAGTTCCTTACCAACGCCACTTTCACCGGTGATCAGAATGTTCGATTCGGTTTTGGATGCCTTCTCAGCGAAGGTCAACAGA
>DATKMG010000515.1:0-15335 GCA_035541995.1 Terriglobia bacterium | reverse complement strand
TACGTCTCTTACTTTTTTGGCGGAGCCTTTCTCACAAATGCGATCCCGCATTTTGTGAGCGGCGTTACAGGGCACCCTTTCCAAAGCCCTTTTGCCTCTCCCCCGGGGCAAGGGCTCTCTTCCGCCGTGGTGAATGTACTTTGGGGCGCGCTCAACCTTGCTATCGGCTACTTGCTCGTATGCCGCGTTGGACAATTTGATTTGCGTCAGACAAGGCATGTTCTCATTGCGGGATTGGGGGGCCTGCTCATGGCCGTAATGCTTGCGCATGCATTTGGTCGCATCTATGGGGGGCTCTGAAATATGGGAAACGATTTGCCCAACAATTCATTCCAGCGGACGGGCCACACGGCGGCCCACCGCTGAATTTGGCGTTGGGCGTCACCGGTGGCGTCGCTGAGCATTTCGATGCAAATTGAACCGGGCACCTCGCATCAACGCTATGCCGCGGCTTTCGACTTTATTTGCCAGAGACAGCAGTATTCCTGGCGATTTGATGTTTGAAGCAACTTGAATCACAACAATTAGGGGAGATTTAAGATATGAGCACATTTCGTCTCGGCGCATTGTGCGCTGTGCCGTTCTGGTTGTGTGCGGCAGCAATGACTTCGGCCGCTCCAGCCGATACTGACGCGTGCACGTTATTAACGCCGGCCCAAATCGGCGCAGCCGTCGGCGTCTCAGTGGCCGATGGAAAGCACGTAACGCCAACCTACGTGAAGACTTGCACCTGGGTTGCGTCCGGTAAATCCAACGTAAAATTTGTGACGCTCTACCTGCAAACGGCCGCGGCATATGACGGTGGCAAGCAGGAGGCACGCCAGCTGGCCATGGCGGGCAAGGGCGCTGCAGTGAAACCTGCCAGTGTCGGCGAAGACGGCTACTTCTTTGTCACAGGTGACCAAGTCGGACTCCTGGTCAAGAAGGGCGGCGTATCGTTCAAGGTTGCCGTCTATGCGACGCTTCCCGTCGATAAGAAGGAAGAGATGGAACTGACCCTCGCCAAGGAAGTCTTGGCGAAGCACTGACCCGAAGTGCCCTTAAAGAGGTCAATATGGGGTCGGACCAAGACATCTCATTGAAATGTCGGCAGATCTCCCCCAAAAGGGGTGGTATTTAAGCCTTAGAGGCCCATTTTCAGGGCTAAAAAGCCTCCCCTAAGATAGAGACAGCCGATATCAGGAGAGATTTGCCGGTCACCCCGGGGCGTTGGGGCCATGTTGGAATTGCGTTTGCGCTGAAGGCGCATAATATATCAGCCCAGGGTTGCGCAGAGTGACGGCAGTCACTCGCGCTACCCTGGGTTTCATGGCGATTAAAGGGAGGTTCCCTGAAGGGGAACGACAAAATCCCGACAATTAGGAATTATTGTTCCCTTACAGGGAACCAAAACATCTTTATCCTATTCCCAGGGTAGTCCGTCCGCTTGATGCGGACGTCCAACCCTGGGCTGGAATATTTTGTCCTTTCAGGGCATTAGACCTCATGTCAGCTGAGTGCCAAAATTCCGTACCCTTCGGCATAACGCATTATTTGATCATTCCAACGATTTTAATGAATAGTGTCTGATTTTAAATTTTGAGAATTCTGGTTGCAGCCTATATTGCCAGTCCCATCCGAAAAGCTGGGCGCCAACCAGCCCACTTCACCGGACTCGCAAGCAGCGCGTCGGTGAGCGGATTTGTTAGTGGTTAAGACATCGTGATGACGACCGATATTCGCTCGGAAGCCGCAAAGTATTATGACCTGAATCCACACGTCCCCCAGGATGTGCCGTTTTATCGGGAGAGGATCCCTGCTCCGGATGCGCAGGTACTTGAGTTGGGTTGCGGTACTGGACGCACACTCATCCCCTTAGTTCCTTCATGTGGGTATATGCACGGGATTGACCTGTCTGACGCCATGCTCGCCCGCTGTCAGCAGAAGCTGGACGCAGCGGGCATTCCTTCCAGTAAGGCGCATGTGGAGCGCGGGGACATCACCAACTTTGCGCTGGGGCGGACCTTCGATCTCATCATCGCGCCATATCGTGCCTTTCAGAATCTTGAAACCGATCGCCAGGTGGAAGGGCTATTCAATTGCGTGCGGAACCATCTTCGTGCGACGGGGACGTGCATCCTGAATGTCTTTCATCCCTTCGGGAGCCGGAGATGCTGCGTCACACATGGTGCACGGAGGGCGAACACTTCAGCTGGGAAGTATGCCTGGCTGGGACCCGCGTCACGTGCCATGACCGGAGACCACGAATAGCCCCCGACAGGCTCGTACTGTACCCTGAGTTGATCTATCGCCAGTATGAAGACGGTGCTCAGACAGACCTTCCCACACATATTCGCACGCCGGATGGCGAAGAGATGCCTGTCTTCGGGGAGGAACTGGCCGCGGAGATCGGACGCCGGTACGGGGCTCCCGTGCAAATGATGCAGTTGAATCATGGCATCTTCGATGAAGCCAGCATCTCCGTGATCGCATTCGATACGGTGCGCGAGATCGGACGACTCGCAGGGCGGAGCCCGGACGTGCGACGATTTCGCCCGAATGTTGTGATTCGTTTACTGCGATCTGTTCCCTTCCACGAGGACGAGTGGTTGGGCGGTGTGCTCTCATTCGGCGAGGGAGACGACGCCCCAGCCATCACAGTCACGATGCGCGACGTTCGTTGCTCGATGGTGAACCTTGATCCCGACTCAGCAATTCCTGCGCCAGAAGTGCTGAAGGCGGTCGTTCGTGCGAACCAGAACAACGCGGGAATCTACGGCGCGGTCACTCGCATCGGTCGACTGGCGGTCGGACAAACCGTACTCCTCCGTGCGGCGATCAAGAAAAGGGAGCGTGGGTGATCGAAACACCATGTCACGGAACGCCGCCCACCCCGGGGCGTCGGGCCGCTATCATAAACAACTCGGAGAAATCCCCAATGTTAGCAAGCGACTTCTCAGGAGTTTGGCGACTGAACCTAGCTCAATCAGATATTCCCGATGTTACCAAGAGTCAGACTCTCACTATCGAAACCAATGGCAGTTGGGTCCGCATGCGAGAGGAACTCTTGAACAACAAGGGTGAAACGCTAATAATCACAGTGGATGGGAATTTCGATGGGCAGGATTACCCTGTGAAAGGCACACCCTTTGCCGACACAGTAGCGTACCGGCTTTTGGATCAACGCACCATCGAAGGCATCGCCAAAAAAGGCGGCAAAGTGATCGTCAAGGAAACGGCTGTGTTGTCCGAATCTTCGAACACAGTCCATGTTACGTACCTGAGCGTTGATGACCAAGGCAACACCACAACGAGTTTCGGTATATTTGAAAGGGTTTAAGCAGTGTCCACGACGCCTAACCCTTCGCGGCACCCGGCCTGTTACGGCAGGCTTCGCCAGCCTCCGCAGACGGCTGAGATGAAACGTTCGACCCAAGGAATATTACTCACGGAGGCACTGAGACACGGAGATGCATGAGAATGAGATAGGAACTGGAATTGTCAATTGTGCCATTCATTTGCATCAAGCCCCTGGGCAGGGACTGCTGGAAATGGTCTAGAAAGTGACACTGGGTCGGCAACTGGAAAAGTGTCGGGTTTCGGTTCGACGTCAAGTGTCAGTGCCGATCGAATTTTAAAGTGAAGGTGAATTCATGAAAAAAGAGGAAGCCCCGATAGTTGTCGAACAGGACTTTGATCGATCGGCATCCGATGTTTGGGACGCTATCACCAAAATAGGCGAAATGCAGAAATGGTATTTTGAGAATATTCCGGATTTTAAGGCTGAGGTGGGGTTCATCACTCAGTTTGTCGTAGAATCTGGAAACAGAGACTTTCTCCATCTCTGGAAGGTTACAGAAGTTGATCCTCAGCGCAAAGTGGTTTGCAACTGGAAATACCAAGGGATTCCGGGTGATTCATACGTAACCTTTGAGGTGTCAGGGGATGAGAAGTCCGCACGGTTGAGGGTTACCACACTAGTGCAGGAGAGTTTTCCCGAGGACATCCCTGAGTTCAGTAGAGAAAGTTGCCTTGGAGGTTGGACTTACTTCATCAAGGAGCGTCTCAAGGCATATCTAGACGAATAAGGAGCCTTATCGTATAAGAAAGCATTGCACTGGATTTTTACTCCGCCTCGCTCAGTGAGAACCAGTGAGTTCAGCCGTTGGATCTGCTTTTGCGCTGACAGCGCAAAATTTATTAGCCCAGGGTTGCGCAGAGTGACGTCAGTCACCTGCGCTACCCTGGGGTTCATGGCGATTAAAGGGAGGTTCCCTGAAGGGGAACAACACAATCCCGGCCATAGAGAATTATTGTTCCCTTACAGGGAACCGAGACATTTTTAACCTTTTCCCTAGGGTAGTCCGTCCGCCTCAAGCGGACGTCCAACCCGGGGCTGGAATATCTTGTCCTTTCAGGACATCAGACCTCATATCAGCTTAGTGCCAAAATTCCGGAACCTTTGGCATTTTGCATCAATTGATAATTCCGACCATCCACTCCACCGACTGCTCAAGAAGCATGGGCTGTCGGTTCAACGCCAAGTTGCAATGCCCTTCGAATTTGATGTGGCGACAGAAGGGTTTGAGATTCTGGGCATGGACACTGGATGCACTGGGAAATCCGGTCGAGATAGTCCTCATTAAGTTTTCCGGGTTCGGGCTCCAGGCCGTCCCAAAGAATACCGAACCGGATGCAATTCATTCCCCAACTGCGGATACTCGCAAAATCAGCCGGGCCGAGTCCTCTCGTATAAGCTTGTTCTTTGGACTTATTGACCACATCAATGCCGTGCAGCAGCAGGGTGCTTCCGGAGGGGTCCAGGAACTGAGACTCTGTTACCGTAACAAAGCCCGTTCCTCCAATCTGACCGGGAACCTGTCCGCCCTGTTCCGAACGTTTTCCGCAACTGCAAAGCAAGAGGGCAACGGTCTGCACCAAAAACAGAATTCGAAGATTTTTGCGCATGAGTTCCTTCCAGAAAGATTGGAATTCCCTCTGCCCCTCAAAAAGCAGAACTGGCCGGACTGAATCACCCATCGCTGACAACCTCCCGAAGGTGGTGCCAGCCCTCACCAAACCCCGATCAATTTCCACCACCCAAATCCGATTACTGACCAGACCGCCAAGTTCACGAACGAAGCGAGTGCCCCGATCATCCACCACTTCTTCATGCTGACATAGCCCTGAGCAAAATACATCGGTGTCGGTGTCGTACCATAATGGGTCAAGCCCGCGGATAGATTCGCAAAGCAGGCAAAGGCAAAGACTATCAAGCCAACCGGGCCCCCCTTGGCCGCCAGCACTCCCACGAAGGGGGTAAACATCGCCAGCATATGGGCGGTGATGCTGGCAAAAGCATAATGGGCGTAAAAGTAAATCAGCAAGGCCACCACTAATAGACTGAGCCATCCGGCTCCACTAAAGGCCGAACTGACAGTCCTGGCAAATTCATGGGTGATGCCACCATCGTTCAGTGCTTTTCCGAGCCGCAAAAGGCCTCCGTACCAGATGAAGATATCCCAGGCGACCTTTTCATTCTTGACATCCTCCCAGTTTAAGACGCCCGTAGCCAGCAAGGTTGAAGAGCCAAGCAAGGCCGTTACGGTGATGTCAATATGATGGAATGAAGTCGTAATCCACAAGCCACAAACCAGCAGGAAAGCCACTAGAACGATCTTCTCTCCCCGCTTCATCCGGCCCATCTCTTGAAGTTCCTGTTTGGCGAAGGCAGCGGCCTTCGGAGTTTCTTTGATATCGGGAGGGTTCAGACGGTAGATCAGAAGAGGAAGAAGGGCCAGCGAACATAGACCAGGCACGATTCCCGCCGACAACCAGCCGATCCAGGTGACTCGATAACCAAATTGTTGGGAGGCTATCTGCGCAGCCAGAGGGTTGCTGGCCTGGCCTGTGTAGAACATTGCCGCTGTGACGCAAATGTTCTGATAGACAGAGGTCATTAAAAAGGAGCCCAACAGGGATGCTGTAGCACCGGGGAGCGAACCGTAGAGTTCTGCGACGGAACGCACAATGGGCAAGATAACGCCCCCGGAGCGAGCGGCGTTTGACGGTATGATGCTAGCCAGCACCATATCGGAGAGCGAGAGCGCATAGCAGACTCCCAAGGAACTCTTGCCGAAAAGTCGGACGAAGAAAAGGGCAATGCGACGAGCCAGTCCTGTCTTGATCAGCCCGCGGGAAATGAAAAAGGCCGCCAAAACCAGCCACACCGTGGGATCGCCATATCCTGCCAGGGCCTGTTGAATGGTCAAGCCCCCCCAGAGCGACACTAAAGTAATCGCAATTAAAACCAGTGCGCCACCCGGAAGCGGCCCGAGGATCATTCCGGCAATCGTAGCTACAAAGATGCCGAGAAGCCTCCACCCTTCGGGTTGAATAGCCGGGGGCCGCGGAATGAGTTGAACGGCCAGGTAGAGTAACACCATCACCCCAGCCCCCACCAACCGCCGGGCAGCGGGATGATGAGCGGCGCTCTTCATCCGGAAGATCATGAGTGGCTCCGGCTTGAAGTTAGAGCCATACTTGAAATATCCGAATTCTCACGGTGCAAGTTAGGAGGTGGTTGCGTGGCTTTGCCCAATTGATCGAATCGCATTCCCATTCGGAATCCTCGATCAATAGGCCGCAATCCATTTGTGAGTTTGAAATCTTTCCAGCCCTGCTCACTGGCTGGCTCTGGCTAGCTCGAGAGCTTGGGTGGTCGTGTGATATTTCGTAATCATGTTCGGTACCTCCCATTCAGGCAACTTCCCATCGGCCAGGAACCCAAGGAACTTCTCTGCGACCTGGCCAAAATGGGCTTCATGGCCGACGTAATACGAATCCGGGATTGTGACATGCCAAATCGACCCCTCGAGTTCGAGGCCCAAGCCGGGGAACCTGGCTTCCAAGTTGTCTACAGCCGCACGTAGGGCTCTTCCGCAGGAATCTAGTGTTACTCCTGATGCCGGTTCAACATAGAGTGCGGGGCGGAAGCCCTGCTTCTCGCCTTGCTCAATGATAACATTCGAGCGGGAGCCACGAATCACTGAGTAGTGGGTATCCCCTCCGCCCGTTAGGGATTTGAAATTCCAAACAACAGAGATGCGGGCGTGCACTCCACGCAAGGTATAGATCAATTCTCCATTGGAATAGTAAGGGAGAAGGCCTTGAGAAGTGAGCTGGCGGACCAGGTAATCAGGGAAATGAGGCTGGCGAGTCACCTGCTCGAACTGTTGCAGGTCCAGCATGGTTGGCCAACGTCGAGCCCGCAGAATCCGGACGTCTCGTGTATAGTCCATTGCTTGTTCGGGAAAGCACTCCCACATTACCAGGTCGACGAGGTGAGTCGATACATCCACAATCCCATCGCCTTGCTGGCCGGCATCGAAGTACCAGGGAGGACGTCGTAACACGCTGCCGGCGACGGTCTTGTGCAGGTAATGGACGCTCTCCTTGGTCACTGCTGGGTTATCCACAGATCCCGTTTGTAGTTCTCCAAACAGCGATGGCGTATTGACGAGTTCCTTTTGCAGAATAGTAGTAATCTCGTAGCGTTCCGTCATGATATCGTAGAGCAACACTCCATTTCGCTCGGCCGAATCGAACGCCGCGCGCAGCAAATGCCAGCCTGCAAGATCGATGCACATGGGCTTGTCCGCCAGAACATGAATCCCCGTATCCACTGCTGATTTGATGTAGCCTGTCTTTTTTCGATTGTTGCCGGCAGTCACGAGGACGTTGCCGGGCTTTTCCCGCAACATGGCTTCCAGGTAGTCGGCCTTGTCATAGACAATTTCCTCCCATTGGGTAGGGTTCTCTAAACGCCGATTGAAACCCGTTATCCGTTGCAGGTGGTCCACCAGGTCAGGGCCAGCAGGTGCAAACACAAATACAGTCGGCGAGATCCGCGGACTCATCGTCTTCTGAACCAGGGCCGCATGGAAATGTCCCGGGTCCAGAGTGATCAGTTTAATTTTGCCAAGGACTGATTGGGAGTTCCTAGATGGATCAAGCATCGGGGTGGTCATGGTCTTATCCTATATTAAGGAGATGGGCTGTTGGGCCTAGCCGGGCCAAGAGTATAGCCCAGGATGACCTAACTTGTGGCGCAAAACCGAATATTCGTAGTCCCAGAGACACATTCAATCCAAAATCTCTCACACCGTGCATTTTTTGATTGCATCCTCCACTCCGCTACTGATTGACACCGCCCGGCATGGAACCTATACTCTCATTCTTGATAATTCCGAATGAAAGGTGTTGCACTTGAGGGTTCTCGGATTGGATGTTGGTTCGGTGAGAATCGGAGTTGCGATGAGCGATGAGACAGGTCTCATTGCCCAAGGTCTGACGACCCTTGAGCGCATCAGCTGGAGGAAGGATTTGGGGAGGATTATGGACCTGATCCGGACTCATGGAGTCGAGATGGTGGTGGTGGGAAATCCCTTAAATCTGGATGGTTCGACTGGCGCTCAATCCGAGATAATTAAAGATTTTGTTTTGCGATTGGAAGAAGTCTCCCCTATCGAGGTGCGGCTTTGGGACGAACGCCTCTCTTCTGTTTCTGCAGAGCGAGTACTCATTGAGGGGGGCATGCAGCGAGGGAGGCGCAAGCCGCTCATTGATAAACTGGCCGCAGTCATCTTTCTCCAGAATTTCCTCGACCACCGAAACCAATCCCCCACTGAAGGGCTGGAGGATGCGGGACAAGGAGGCTAGGTTCACTTGCCTAGGTGGGTGAAATTGGTCATCGGGTGCGGGCTCCTTTTTGGAATTGGAATTGCCGGAACTCTGGGATACCTTTGGGGAACTCCCTACAAGAACTTCAAGGAAGCCGAAAAATTCCTGCTGATTCCTCGAGGGACCTCAGCGCTGGGAATCTCGCATCAACTGGAAAATGAAGGCATCATTCGTCATTGGGCCCTGTTTCTGTCGTATGTCAAAATCTGCAGAATTTCCCGTCCGCTCCAAGCTGGAGAATACCGGTTCGAAAAGCCGCTGAGCATTCGTCAAGTGGCTGACCGGCTCATTCATGGACTTGTCTTTTACCACGAAGTCACGGTTCCCGAAGGCTATTCGGTTTTTGAGATTGCTGACCTCCTCGTCCAGAAGAATCTGGCATCGCCGGAGTCCTTTCGGGCGGCTGCCGGCGATGCTCGCTTGATTGCCGACCTAGCTCCGGAAGCACGAAATCTGGAGGGGTTCCTCTTTCCCGATACGTACCGATTCACTCGCGGTGTGAGCCCCGAGGAGATGGTTCGACAAATGGTGAACCGGTTTCGCCAGCTGTATTCTGGTTTTTTCAGGACGGAAGTCGAGCAGAGTTCGATGAGCTTGAACCAGGTGATCACGTTGGCATCCCTGATTGAGAAGGAGACTGGGGTTGAAAATGAACGGCCTCTGGTATCTTCGGTCTTTCACAATCGCTTGAAGCTTCACATTCCTCTACAATGCGATCCCACGGTCATCTATGCGGCCAGGTTGCAGGGAGCTTTCCATCAGGAGATTCTTCCAAGCGATCTAGATATACGCTCCCCATACAACACTTACCTTCACCCCGGTCTTCCTCCGGGACCCATCGCCAATCCTGGTCTCTGGTCGGTGGAAGCTGCCTTGAAGCCTGCGGCTACAACCTATTTGTACTTCGTAAGCAATAACAAGGGCGGCCATGTGTTTTCTACCACCTTGGAGGAACATAACCGTGCCGTGGCAGTCTATCGTCGCGACCTGAGAAAAACGGTTCAACGAAAGCAGGGAAGATCATGAGGGGAGTTGGAACCTGCCCATGAAGAAACTGATCTTGGGGTTCATCATACATTGGTATTTTCTGGCTTCCTGGTCACCGGCACAGGAGCGTTTGGCAGTCACCGATGTGAAGCTTGGCAACGGTTTGAAGGTGCTTTTGCTCGAGGTTCCTCAAACTGGAGCGATTTCCATTGGGTGCTGGTACCGCGTCGGGTCCAAGGACGAACCCCTGGGCTCGACGGGAATCTCACACTGGGTTGAACATATGACTTTCCAGGGCACCCGAGATTTCCCCGTGGGACGCTTTCAAAGCGCTATTGAAGAAGCGGGTGGGACGCCTACCGGTTACACCTTCCTGGACCAGACAGGTTACTTTACAACGGTGGCCGCCACGGCATTGGAATCAATGCTGAGGCTGGAATCCGATAGAATGACCTCCTGTCTCATGGAGCCAGCCACAGCCGAACAGGTGAGGGGGCGTCTTCTCCTTGAACGGCAATCACAGGCTCGCAACCCGGAAGGTTCGCTGGATGTCGATGTGACCGCCGCTGCCTTCAAAATTCATCCGTATCGCTGGCCCACGATCGGCTGGTCCAGAGACTTAGAAACTGTCACCCCTGCTCGCCTCCAGGACTATTACCGCCAATTCTACGCCCCCAACAACGCCGTCCTCGTGTTAGTTGGTGATTTTCAGGTTCAAGCCACTCTCGACTTGGTTAAGAAATATTTTGGGAATATTCCCCGCAAGCCAGACCCACCGCGAATTCTCAGTATTGAACCTGCCCAGGAGGGGGAACGCCGAGTGAAAGTCATCCGCGAAGGATATGGCCTATACCTGGAAATTGCCTATCACGCCCCGGATATTCTCAACGACGATATTTATGCTTTCTGGGTTCTGGACGCAGCCTTGAATGGAGTCCAGGGAATGAATATCTGGTCAGCGCCTGCGGGGCGCGAGATCAGCAAGTCGTCTCGTCTTTACAAAGCGCTGGTTGAAAAGAAATTTGCCACCCGCGTGAGCTCCGAACTCTTCTCCACCCAAAATCCTTTTCTGTACAAAATCACCCTGAAACTCCCCGACGTGTTTCAGTTCCAGCCCGCAGAAGATGCAGTCTACGACGAACTAGAAAAACTCAAGAACCAGGGACTGAGGGATTTTGAGCTTGCCAAGGCTCGAAACCAATTAGTCTCTCGTACTTATCTCGATCAGGATTCCTTAAGCAGACTCGGGCACCAGTTGGGGTTCTTTGAGGCCATTGCCAGCTACAAAGTGCTCGACAACTTTGAGGAGAAAGTGAACCGGATTACCAATGATGATTTGCGTCGTGTGGCCATTAAGTACCTGGCTGAAAACTCTCGCACTGTGGGATGGTACCTTTCCGTGAAGCGACCGGAAAAGATCGAGGTCGAGAAATTGTCTGCCCGGATTGATTCGGATTTGCCCGCCCCCATGCGTAGGCCCGCGTTCAATGATAGGCTCAATTCCAACTTCTCCTTCGGTGACGGACTTCAGTCCAAGCGAGATGAGAAAACCTCAGTCGAGGAAAAAGTGCCCGGCGACGAATCTCGAGTTTTGCCGCATCCCCAGATCTCTATTCGGCCAAGCCGAAGGATTCTTCCTAACGGCTTGGTTGTGGCAGTCGCCGAAAATCGTATGAGTCCCACGATGACCATTGAGGCAAGCATCAAAGCCGGGACCCTCCGCGATCGTGATGAGACTGCCGGGATTGCCTATTTTGTTGGGCGCATGCTAGACCGCGGTACAAAGAACAAGAATCTCCTCCAAATTGCAGAGGGATTTGACAGCGTAGGGGCTGACTTAGCCATCAGCACAGATTATCTGTCGACGACTTTGAGAGTAAATGGACTGGCCCGAGACGCCGGCACGATAATTCAACAACTGTCTGACCTGATCCAGGTTCCTACATTTCCTCCAGCTGAAGTGGAAAAGGTTCGGACGGAAATCCTGACGGAGTTGCGCGAGGAGGCAGACGATACACAAAGGCTTGCGGAGCTGACTCTGCGTAGCAGGATTTATCCGCCTCAGCATCCTTTTGGCCGTGGTGTTCGGGGAACTATCAGAACTGTGCAGTCTCTTAAAGCATCGGACCTCTCAGCTTTCTACAAGCGCTACTATCGACCTGATGCTGTGGGAATCACCATTGCGGGAGCGGTCAATCCCAATTCAGTTACACAGATGGTCGAAGAACAGTTCAGCAAATGGGCAGTTCCAGGCCCACGGGAGGCCTTCTCCGTCCCACCGGCATCCCCTGGCCTGGGAAAAGGGCAATATGTGATAGCAAGGAGCCTTGAACCTTACTGTCATGTCGCCTTGGGGTTCCCTTGTATCTCCCGAACGAACGCAGATTACTACACTCTGCTGCTGATCGACCAGATTCTAGGTGAGGCCCAATCACCGGGAAGGCTGAGCCTGAAGTTAGTCGAGCGCGATGGGCTTGCCGATCAAGCTTATACTGCTATGGATGCCAGCATCAGCGAAGGTCCTTGGTACATTTACATCAAGACGGTCGCCAACCACGTTGATCCAGCCTTGGAAGAGGTTCGTGAGGAGATTCATAGAATGCAAAGTGAGGGAGTCAGCGACGAAGAGCTGGTTTTTGCCAAGCGCCGGCTGATTAATCTCTTGCCTGTTGGTCTTGAAAGCAATCGAGGGATTGCTTCGCAGTTAATGGAGATGCAGCTCTTTGAGTTGGGCGAAAATTACCTGAATTGGCATGCAGGGATGGTTGAGAGCGTGACGACGGAGAGGATCAAGACTTTTCTAAAGGCTAAGTTGCCCTTAGAACAAGCCTCCATTGTCATAGTGGGGCGGTATCCCCCCAAGTGAGAGGTCTCAAAAAACCGCAACGAAGGGAATCGGAATGGGAAATTTCAGCGTCCCCTCTATATTCTGCCCAGTGGTCGCGTGGGCAACAGCGGCAAGGCAGTGAGCCAGCTTGTGAACTACTTGATTTCAAATTAGAAAATCCATGAAACTCCGCAAAATCAAATATCGAGGTGCGTTTATCACGGGAACCGACACAAGTGTCGGGAAAACCCTGGTGGCTGCCGGGTTGGTCGGCCTTTTGAAAGAGGAAGGAGTTGATGTCGGAGTTATGAAACCGGTGGCTAGCGGCGCCATCGAGTGTGATTCTGGCAAGCTGATTTCCCAGGATGTCGAAATGCTGGTGAAATTCTCGAAGTCAGAAGATCCTTGGGATGTCATCAATCCTTATTGTCTGCCAACCCCGGTCACGCCTGCCCTGGCCGCCAAGATCGAAGGAATCAGTCTGGATTTCGATCGCATTAAGCAGTGTTTTGAGGCAATCTCGGCCAAACACGAATTCGTTGTCGCTGAGGGGGCGGGAGGAGTCATGTCCCCTTTGTCTGACAATCTGGTTGTGGCTGACCTCATTCGTATGTTAGGTCTGCCGGCAATTATCGTCTCACACGCGGATCTGGGGACCATCAATCATACTCTCCTCACTATTGAGTGTCTCAGGAGTCGGCAAATTAAGCCCTTGGGGTTCTTTCTTAATCGCTTTCCTGATTCCCCTAATCTAGCTGAAAGCACCAATGCCGAAATCGTCGCCACGGTCAGCGGTGTTCCTCACTTGGGCTCGATCCGGGAACTTGGGGATTTCTACAGTCAACAACAAGTCGTTGAGGCTTTTGCCGGATCAGGTGCAAAGGAAAGAATCCTAAAAGTGTTGTGTGATTAGAAGAGGCCTTTGAACTGGAAGGATGTTCAAATCCTCAGCTCAGTCTGTCGACTCAATCCCTGGGTGTCCCCCCCTTTGCCTTCTCGAACATGAAAAGACTTCGTCGTGTTCTAGCTCTGGTCCCTTTCTTCTTTGGCGGGAGTTTGTTCATTGGCCTCATCCACAAGATTGGACCTGCTTTGGTTTTTAGCGAGGTCAGGCAGATTGGCTGGGGTGTCGCCTTACTGGTGTTGACTTGCGGTATCAGATACTTCATCCGAACGTTGGCCTGGTTCTTCTCGATAGAGCCACCATCCCGAAAGTTAAGTGTTTTCGAGCTGTTCAATATTCGCCTGGCGGGTGAAACTTTCGGAGAATTGATGATTGCCGGTTTGTTTGTGGGCGAGTCAACTAAGGCCATCGCGGCTTCGTTTCGGTTGCCAGGCCTCAGTGCCTATTCTTCCATCTTTATTGAGAACCTTTTGTTTGGGCTGTCCGTCGTAGTGTTCTTGGTCATGGGGGCCTCCTTCCTGTGTTATGCGGCTTTCTTTCCCGCCCAAATCTTGTACTTCATTCTGATTGTATCCTCGTTGCTCTTGCTCTGCGGATCAAGCTTATTCCTTCTCCTTCACTGGAGACGGCAGGTATGCAGCCCGCTGCTCAATTTTCTGGAGAAAAGGCAATTTGGATGGAAGTCATTAGAGCGGCAGGCTCAGCCAATCCGAGACTTTGAGGAAGCGGTGTATGGGTTTTACGAAAGGCATCGAAAGCTTTTCTTCGTCCTACTGGCGCTGGAATTTTCTACGCATTGGATCGGGGTTCTTGAAGCATGGTGGATGCTCTATTGGCTTCAAGGGAAAGGCACTTGGCAAGCGGCATTTCTGGTAGAGTCAGTCAACCGTATCGTCAACTCATTCTTTTCGCTTGTTCCGTTACGGACTGGAGTAGACGAGGGTGCAATGGCACTCCTCCTGAGGTCTATTGGCTATCCGGGTTCTGTAGGGATCTCCCTGGCTATCGTCCGCAAAGTCCGGTTGTTATTCTGGATGGTACCGGGTCTTTTTTTGATGGGGAAATACTCGTTCCGCCCGAGAGGCCCGAGACCTGTCACAGGAGTTTCCAGACAGCTGTAGCGGCGGACTGCCCGAGCGGTCGCACGAGGTGGACGAAAATCGAACGAGGGTTCTTTTCCTTGATATGCAGCTCCAGACTCAAGTGTGTTCCAGGAACGAGCTTCTGACATTCCAATTCGTTTTGTTCCATCGGCAGGCTCTCGTAACCGTGTACGATCCATCTCAGGCGATAGCCTTCCAGGGTATAGGCAGGTAGTGTGCGGCGTGTGGCAATGTGAACCTTGAATTGATTTCCATTCGACTCAATTCTCGGGCTCTCTATTGGGCTGGCTTCATGGCGGAGTAGCTCAAAGGAAGGCTTGCGGTTTCCATAGAGGTCGACTACCCCATGGACGCGCTGCTTGAGCGCAACATTAGACTGAACTGTACGGCGTTTGAATAATCGTCTGAATCATTGACCAGAAATTCTCGAGCGGAGTGTCAAGCTGCACATGATGCGTGGGCCCTAAAATCAAACCACCTTTCTTGCCCAGGGTGCGGAGTCGAGAGCGCACCTCAGCTCGCACATCGGTCGGCGAGCCAAACGGCAGGGTCTCTTGTTCGTCGATTGATCCCCAGAAACAAAGCCGGTCGCCGTAAAGCTTCTTTAATCGGACAGGATCCATGCATTTCGGTTGGACAGGATTCAGGACATCCACGCCGATTTCGATGAGGTCGGGAATGATGGGATAGATCACCCCGTCAGAGTGATAAGCGACTTTTAAGTCTGGTTTCATCGACTTCAGGGCCGCAATGAAGCTCGCCATTCTTGGCTTCATGAAGCAACGCCAGGTCT